>QMZD01000049.1 GCA_003662985.1 Archaeoglobales archaeon
AATATTGGATATTGAATACATCACGACTAAATTCGAAATCATTTTAAAGATAATGGGTAAGTAAGGAAGGGTATTCAATCTAAATCGTGTTTATCTTGGACTCGGTGATAAAGTGACGAAGATAATGATAGTCGATGATGAATCTGCCATTAGAGATATAATTAAGCTTTTTCTTGGAGTGAGATACCAGTTCATTGACGCAAGAGACGGTATGGAGGCTGTTGAACTTTTTGATAAGGAAAAGCCCGATCTCGTGATTATGGACATTAGAATGCCCAGAATGAATGGGCTTGAGGCCATCAGGAAGATTAAACTCAGGCATCCCAATGCAAAGATAATTGTCCTCTCTGCTTACGCTGCAGGAAAGATGGAAGAGTTAAAGGAAGCAGGAGCAAGCGTTATTTTAGAGAAGCCACTTAGAAGAGGTAAGATCCTAGAAGCCGTAAACGAGCTTTTGTAAATTGCCGCAAATTTTATAATCGTTTTATAAAAATATTAACAAGGGTGATTTTATGGACGCAATCGTGTTCGAGAAAGAGAATGGCATACTCTGGGCAAGACTTAATCGCCCAGAAGCTCTAAATGCGATAAACGAGGAAGTTGTTGCAAGTCTGGAAAAGCTCGTTGAGAAGGTGAGGGAAGAGAGAGATATCAGAGTCGTTGTAATCATCGGTACAGGCAAAGCTTTCTGTGCTGGAGCAGATATAAAGATGTTCCTAAGATCAAACACCTTTGTAGCGAGAGAAATTATAGAGAGACTCGGAAAGGCATTAGAGGCTTTTGAAGATCTTGACATTCCTATAATAGCTGCGGTAAATGGATTCGCTCTTGGTGGAGGATGTGAGATAGCAATGGCCTGTGATCTGATAATCGCAAGTGAAAAAGCGTTCTTCGGACAGCCAGAAATAAACCTCGGGATTATCCCCGGTGCTGGAGGAACGCAGAGGTTAGCTAGACTAATTGGGTGGAAGAAAGCAATGGAGCTCTGCTTAACAGGAGACAGAATCTCTGCACAGGAAGCAGAAAAACTGGGCTTGGTTAATAAAATCGTCAAAGAAGAGGAATTGGAGGAGGAAGTAAGAAAAATTGCGCAAACAATAGCCAGCAAATCTCCTACAGCGGTCACCCTTGTGAAGCAGGCGGTAAACAGAGGTTTCAAGATGGGACTGAAAGATGGAATCGCCTACGAGAGAGATCTTTTTGCCCTCTCGTTCTCTTCTGAGGATGCAAAAGAGGGTATGAAGGCCTTTGTTGAAAAAAGGAAACCAGAGTTCAGGAAAACAAGATGACATCCTATTGACAAAAACTACTCGATCTAAATTATATTTTTTAATTCCCTCAGAATAGCTTCCTTTGTTTCTAAAGGTATATTGAGTTTTAAACCGTTTAGACCGACGCTCACCTCATCTTTTTCGAGCCCCTCCACGGGAGTTTCGAATACCAGCTTTCTCTCCCATTTACCTTCGATTAAGGTTTTGTTGTATCTGAGGATTATCGAAAAGAGCCGGGAGATCATTATCTCCTCCCGCTCGCTCTGTGCACCTTTTATCAGTGAACCAAAAAACTTCCTGTCCTGAGACGTGGTCTTTCCGATAACATTCATAAGAAAGATAAAGGTTTTTTCAAGACCGTGGATTAAAAGAAGCTCGGGGATGGCACTTAAAACGACGACAAAATCTTCCATACCCTCACTGAGTTTCGAAATAAGAATCCCAACCTCGCTCAGATTGTTTACATTCACGTGCCTGTATCTCGAGCTTTGAATTAGGGACAATACACTGACCCTATCTTGGATTTCGTAGAGGTCGAGAATTGATGATATAAGATCCGGGGGCTCAGAAGCGACCCAAATAACCATGTCAGAGATTGACGAGGCGATGTCAATGAGTATAGACGAGCCCTCGGCTCCCCTCTCTGAGATCAACAGTAATGAATTTTTTTTCATTTGGTCTTATCTACTAAGCTTTTAATAAAACTTTTTCGTTAGAGCTTACCCGAAGATTTCGCAATGGCCATCAGGTTCGCGAGGTAGATTGGATATCTTCCGCCACCTCTTTTTCTAGTCTTCTTAACCTCTCCAGTGTGGTGTTTGGCGTGTTCACAGTTTATATAGTGCATTATTGCCTTAGAAAGCGCTTCTTTAACTGTGTTTTCCCCCGTAACTTCCTTCAACTTTTTCAAAGTTTCATCCGACAACTGGGTTTGAACTATCACATACCTCTCCATTCTCATCACCATTATTACAGTAATCATTACATCATTATCATCATTTATAAAGTTTTCGGTCATCTGAAAGATGGGTGATATATGTAAAAAAGCAGTTAGACGGATCTGAATTAAATTTAGATAACGTGGATCAGCTTATATGATCTGATACCAACTTTTAAAATTTCTTTAAACAAAAGCAATTGAAACGTAAATTGTAATTACTATCGGACTGGAAAAACAAATATTTTACTAATTTTAGAAAAACTGAAAAAATTTTAGAAAAAAATTTTAATTTGATGGGGAACAATTGGAAACCTACCGCAATTCAGATGATGTGGAATATGGTAAATCATCATCAAAATAAAATAAACGTCGACAATGGGTGTATTTGTAATTCGATAACCAAACAAAATGGAAAGATTGAAAAAGTCTCTGAAAATCAATGGTTGGGAGGTTTCACGACACACCGATTTATAAAAACGGTACTATAGGAAACTGATAGCAAATCGATCCGATATTCCCCATCCCCAAGACTCCCTATGAGCTCTCTATGGTTTGAGGTGGTCTGATGATAGATCGGATGGTAGAAAGCAACCAAGGGAAATTGCAAGGAATCGGCGTGACTAAACTTGACGTAACTAGGTTTGGCATAACTAAACTCGGGTTAAATATTAACGGCGATTTTGAGGATAGGGAACTAATTGAAAGAGCCAAGATCGCAAAGAAGAGTGGAATCAATATCGTCTGGATCGGAGAGTTTGAAGGTTTTAAAGACCCCTTTTATGTTGCGGAGCTAATTGCCGATATAATCGACGTTATTGGGTTTGGTATATTGTCTCCTTTGACTAGAAGTTGCAAGGAAATCCTTAGACTCGTGGATGAGTTTCGTAGGGTTAAGGGGAATGATGTAATCGTTGGCATCGCTCCCGGAAACTTTGACAATCCTAGGAGGGCACTGGAGATGACAGTAGACTGCATAAAATATCTGAAAGAACGTTTGCAAATGCCGGTTATGGCTGGATGTTCTTCACCGCTCATCACAAAGAGATCATCTGAGGTGGTAGATGGAATCCTGTTTAATTACGTAAAATCTGAGTACATCAAATGGATATCAAAATATGTCAAAAGGAAAATATTTATCGCAGCCTATGGCCCGTGTTTAGTCTTGCCAAGTGAATTTTTTGAAAGTTTGCTTTTAGCCTCATCGATAGTTATTTCAAGCAAGAGATTTGTGGAGGACTTTGGTTTTGGGGAGTTATTTAACGAAATTAAGAAAATTGATCTTCAAAAACTCGTTGAAGTTAGACAGTCAGGAAAGAGTATAAAAAATCTGCCGGAATACAAAATTTTGGATAGGTACTCCGATGTTTTGTTGGGAAATTTCACGATTAGCGGTGGGGAAGAAGTTATGGCAGACAAAATTAAAGAGCTGTTGAATCATTGCGACCATGTTATTTTGGGTGATCCATTTTTCAGGGATATCAATTCCATGATGTCGCTGAGAAAAATCGTTAAAATGGTAAATGGGGAAACGCTAGTACTTTAATGCTGAATTTGGTATTCAACTTTGATAGGAATCACCAGAGCCGTTGGGTAACCTTTAATATTACTCATGGAGCCATTAATTATGGGAAAAATGCTTGTTGCATGGGGTGTAACCGGAGCGGGTGACAAAATCGAAGAAATCTTTGAAATTATGAGGAGAGTCAATGAAAATGAGGATGTTGACATAAGGGTTTATCTTTCTAAAGCAGGAGAGCAGGTTGTTAAAGTTTACAGATTATATTCAAAGTTAAAAAGGGCTTTTGAGAAGGTATATATCGAGAAGAACTCCAATTCCCCCCTTTCTCGCCGGGCAGCTGCAAACAGGCAAGTTTGAAGCTCTGATGGCTTTGAAGGCCTATGTTCCTGTCTATATCCTCCCAACCGATTATAAAGTGGAAGACGTATTGACGAAGCTCCCCGGTGGAAGAACCCTCAAAATCGGAGTCAGAAGAGAGGATGTCGAACATGTTGAGAGACTCAGAAAAATGGATGGTGTGTTCGTGATAGAGGATCCCAATGAAATACCACCAATATTTGAGAAACATCTCAGGCAGTTTAGGGAAAAAGATGGTAATTAAAAACCGTGGGTGCCATTTTATTGTAATGATGAGGAGTTATGCGAAGTATTATAAACTACCTTTTTTAAAATTTTATCAATGCTCACTAATGAGGAAATCTTAGAAATCGTGATCTGTGGTTATGAACAGCTCAAAATGGTCGCAAACGAGAAAGGGATAAGTGTAGACGATCTTATTGAACTGATAAAGAGTTGTCTCAATAGCTCTATTGGAGATAACGGAGCTAGACCTAAAGTTAGAATAATGGAAGTCAAAGAGATCACAAATCTAGAAATTGAAAACCATGAAGAAAATATCGACAAATCAACCAGATTTTTCCCAATTTACAAGAACGACAGAAGGAACGTTTTGAACATGGTTAAGATCAAAATCAGGTAGGATGGGAGTAAATCAATACATGCCGATACTTCAAAAAATAAGGTGGAAAAATGAAAGAAAAAATACTGCTCGTGGATGATGATGAACTTCTTAGGGGCATTCTCGCCTCGATGCTTTCAGATTACACGGTTATCGAGGCGGGTAATGGAAGAGAGGCTGTAGAACTCTACAAGAAACATAAGCCCGAGCTCGTTTTGATGGATGTAATGATGCCAGTGATGGATGGTGTTGCCGCCACAAAGCTAATTCTCGAAGAAAATCCGAAAGCCAAGGTTCTGGCAATAACAGCCTTTGCACCAATTAGAGGGAAAGAGATGCTCGATGCTGGAGCTCTTGATATCATTTCCAAACCGATCACCAGAAAGAAGCTCAACGAGATCGTGCAGAAATACCTTGATATGTCGCGGTGAGATGTCACAGTGAGATTTTAAAAATTTTTAAAAAAATAGATTGGGTTAGTCCGTGTTGAATTTATTGGGATTCTTAGAATTACGTCAGGTCGAGCTCGTTTACCTTTTCCCACGTGTTCTCGTCAAATACAATTATTTTCTGTCCGATTATGTATAGATAGTCGTCGATGTAAAGTGCCCTTATCGCTGGCATGTCCACTGCTTTAATCAGCTCGAGCTTTTCTTTGTAGGAGAATATGTAACCTCCATTTCCTCCAGGGAGGAAGAATATCTCGTGCTTTGAATCGAGGAGGAACGCATGGTGGGTTCGAAGCACGTCAGACCAGTACTCCTTCAGCGTGTACTTGTCAACCTCCTTGGGCTCTTCCGGAGACGATACATCGAAGATCGATATCTTCACGTTTCCTCCTTCCTTCCCGATCCCGAGAATGAGGTCATCCTTCAAGGGATGGAGGTATGACGAGTACCCCGGAATCTTGAGCTTTCCTTTCATCTTTGGCTTTTCAGGGTTTGAGAGGTCCATTACAAAGAACGGATCGGTCTGGCGGAAGGTAACAACGTATCCTCTATCGCCCATGAACCTGACTGAGTAGATTCTCTCGTTTTCGCCGAAGTTCAGCAGTGAGCCAACTATCTTCAAATCTTTATCCAGCACATACAGGTCGTTCGCATCGCTAATCGTTGTTGCAACCCTAAGATAGCCGTTGTACTCATCGAGGGAGAACTGATTTAGCAGTCTTCCTGGCACATCTCCGCTAGCAACCGGCTTCAGATCCATTGATATTTTTACGATCTGGGTTTTTTCGAGGTCTCTCTTATGCTCCTCCCTGTAATCTCTCAATCTATTCCAGAATTCGTTTTCAAACTTCTTTCGCTCATCCTTGCTTAAGGAGGAAGAGTACTGCTCCAGTATTACTTGGATTTCAACTGCTTTAGCCCTGTAGCTAATATCGTAGTCCAGAAGCTTTTCTATCCTCTTGATTACATCCTCGCTAACCAAGTCTTTGTTCTCCTTCAAGAAATCGTACATAAGCTTAACCTGATCCGGGGTCTTGTAGTAGGTGACATAGATTGCGTTTCTTGACATGTATATGATGGACTGCCCCGATGAACCTACGAATGAGGTCGAATTCTTGACCTCTCCCGTATTTGGATCTATTTTCATGATATTGTAGGTTATGTCCGCATAAACAGGGGTTATTGGGTGATAGATGTTTCTGCATTCGATAACAAAGGGTTCTCCATTTACTTTGAGGGGTTTAATCGGGCATGGAGCGTAATAGTCGATCCAGCTCCTTGTTACGAGGTATATGCTGTCGTTGTAGAGTCTTGCAGTCACTAAGTTGCTATCCAACTCGATCCTCCAGATCTTTTCGGGTTTATCCGAAATGTTATAGGCGGTTACTCGCTCAGGACTGAGGATTATCAAGATCTTTCCATAGAGAAGGAGATTACCTGATTCGTCGATCTCATACTTCTTCTCAAGGTCTTCCGGAGGGAAGGCAGTGATTATCTTCGTTTCCCTCACAAATTCAGGCATGTATCTGATTGGGTATATCCAGTATTTGGAGAGGTATATGTTTCTTCCATCCGTTTTGACTATATCCGGCTCATCGATTCCCAAAACTTGGACGTTCGTCTCTGAATATCGTTCGGGAGTTGGAGTTGGTGTTGGAACAGCCATTGGAGTTGGAGTCGGTGCTGGTACGGGAGCTGGAGTTGGCATTGGGACGGGGCTTTCGACACCCTTTTCAGCTACACCGAGGGTTTCAGCTCTAACTCCTCCAAAGAATCCATAGAATCCGAACCAGCCATAGTTCTCAGAACTCTGAATGTATTTCTTCAGCTCTTCTTCCGATGAGAAGGCAATGAACGCTTTGAGTTCGGTTTTGTTTACATCGCTCGTGGGCTTGGCATGATTCTGATCTTCGCTCACACAGCCTAGAAATGCTAGACTCATTATGATGACCGCTAAAACTAACCATTTTCCTGTTTTCATACGAATTAGTAAGCAGAGTTTGGATATATAGGTTTTTAATTAGTTAGAAAAAATAAAATAATTTGATTTAATTGTACTAAATGAAAACTAACGAAAACCCAAGAAAGCTTATAATACCCAAAAAAGAACTTTAAGGAGTGGAGCCAATTCGCTCGATTTACTCCTCCCTCTGCCCTGTATGCGGAAAAGATCTGAGTTTGGAGGAAATTGAGAGGGGATTATGCGAAAATGAAGGTATTCCCCTATGTGAAGAGGATAACCTTTACAGGGAGTTCATCCAGTTCTTCAGCAGGATAATCGGTAAACCCAGAGCCATCCAGAAAATGTGGGCAAAGAGGATCTTGAGAGGGGATAGCTTCGCCGCCGTAGCGCCAACTGGTGTTGGGAAAACATCCTTTGGTGTTGCAATCTCGATTTTCCTTGCGGAAAGTGGAAGGAAATGCTACATCATCCTGCCAACCACGCTTTTGCTCGATCAGGTTGTTTCAAACATTAAAAGATACGCTGAAAAAGCCGGTTTAAACGTTGGGTTGAATGAGAATGGGGAGCTGACGGTTGCATATTACCACGGAAGGATGAAGAAGGAAGATAAGGAGAGGTTTTTTCAGGTTTTCAGCAAAGCAGATGTTCTGGTTTCGACAACTCAGTTTCTTTCAAAACATTTTAACGATATTGGGAGTGGGCAAATTTTTGATTTCATTTTTGTTGATGATGTGGATGCGATCCTTAAAGCTTCGAAGAACGTTGAGAGAATTTTGAACCTTCTCGGATTCTATTACGAGAAGGGAAAGGGCTGGAAAAGAAGGGATCGTACAGGATGCCTCATGGTTTCAACGGCAACCGCAAAGAAAGGAAAGAAAGCTGAACTCTTCAGGAAACTCCTCAATTTTGATGTTGGCTCTTCAACGTTTACGATAAGAAATATAGAGGATATCGCTGTAAACTCGATGAACATAGGTCTTCTCCAAGAGATACTGAAAAGAATGGGTGGAGGAGGGTTGATATATGCTAGGAATTCCAAGGAAGCTCAGAGAATCTACGAACAATTGAAAGGGAGATTTAAGATCGGTATTGTGGCTGGGAAAAAGGACGATTTTGAGAAGTTCAAGAGATCCGAGATAGATTTCCTTGTTGGAACTGCCCATTATTATGGGCCACTCGTTAGAGGTCTTGATCTTCCTGAAAGAATTAGATATGTGGTTTTTTATGGCTGTCCTGTGTTCAGAATAAAACTTGAGGATATCGAAGATCCAAGCAAGGTTAGTGACAAGGTTGTCAGGATTCTTGCCATGTTTTTGAGAGGCAAAGATGTGAAGAAACTTTTGGGAGAGAAAAACATTGAAGATACCAAAAACCTAAGAAAATTCTTGAAAAAGGCTTTAGAAGGGGCAAAAGTCATCAAAGAAGACTCTGACTTTGTTATAAGGGAGACAGAACTGATAATCCCCGATATTAGGATGTATGTTCAGGGTTCCGGAAGGACCTCCAGACTGTTCTCAGGAGGTATTACGAAGGGAGTCTCCTTCTTGATAGAGGCCGATGAAGATATTCTCAAAGCTTTCATCAAAAGAGCAAGGTATTACGACATAGAAGCTGAGGTAAAGAGCCTCGATGACATCGAGTTTGAGAAACTCAAGGGGGAAATTGACGAAAGCAGAAAGAAATTCGAGAGAAGAGGAGAATACGACGTAGTTAAGCCAGCTTTGTTCATAGTCGAGAGTCCAACTAAAGCCAAACACATCTCAAGATTTTTCGGAAGGCCAAGTATCAGAATATTTGGCACTCTTGTTGTTTATGAGGTTCCAACATCCGAGTACGTACTCTTAGTTACAGCATCTTTGGGGCATATCACAGACCTTATCACGAACCGCGGCTTTCATGGTGTGGAAGTGGTGAACAATGCTCGCGAGTTTATTCCAGTTTTCTCCACGATAAAGAGATGTCTGAGCTGTGGCTATCAATTCAGTTCAGATCTCAGTTCAGATTTCGTCTTCTGCCCCAGATGCGGTAGCA
>QMZD01000050.1 GCA_003662985.1 Archaeoglobales archaeon
AGATGCTCCAGAATTCATCCCCCACCACATGAGAGAATTCTTAAACTTTGCAGACTGACGATAGCGGGTTATGGGGATGGAGTATGGATGGAGTATGGTGTTAGATTTTCGTTAAGGAACTTTCGTTAGGAGCTTCATTAGGAGTTCAGTAGGGGCAGTTTAACGCAAAAAGATAAGCTGTGAGAAACTGAAGAGGCATTCTAAAACTGGCAAGAAGAGCCCACGAAATAACCAGGGAAAACCAAAAAATCAAAAATGTAATAAAAAATTAGAAGTAGTCTCTCTGGAACTCCATTTTCTTTATCTTCTTTAGTTTTCTCTTTCTGTTCCCTCTAATTTCCTGACGGGGGGGTTCGTTCAGAAGCTCTTCAAACTCCTCATCTGTTACGGGCTTAAGATCCAACCATTCTTCGTATTTTTTAGCCCTCCTCAAAGCCATCTACCCTTTTGGATTTTTTCAATTAATTCTCTCAGAGAATATATAACATTTTTCGTGATGAGAAATAGAACGAAAAGACGGGGCTGAGGCTAAGGGTTGGGCTAAGGGTTGGGCTAATGGTTAGGCAATGTTAGGCTAAATTGTTGATTAGTTCCAGGATGTAAAGACCAAGATTGTGCGACAATAGAGTATAGAGTTAGTAAAAGAGTTAGCAAAAAGTTAGCAAAATATTTTAATCTCACGAATTGAAAGATTCCCATCCCGATTATTTCAGCAGAGAAATGTGGTGATATGATGAGTTCAGCCGAGAATTCAGCAAAGGTGTTCCCAAAGAACTATAAGCCACATGAGGTGGCAGAAGAGATAGAGAAGTACTGGAGTGACAAGAAGATCTATGAAATGGTAAGAAACAGAGGAAAGGAGAAATTCTTTTTTGTTGATGGTCCTCCCTATACAACAGGAAGAATACACCTCGGTACCGCCTGGAATAAGGTTTTAAAGGACACAATTCTGAGATACAGAAGAATGAAGGGTTACAAAGTCACCGACACCCCCGGCTGGGATATGCACGGCTTACCTATCGAAGTTAAAGTTGAACAGGAGCTCGGAATCAAAAGCAAGAAGGAGATTGAAGAGTATGGGATCGACCTTTTTGTAGATAAATGCCTGAGGTATGCATTAGAAAATAAAAAGGCGATGGAAGATCAATTTAAGATGCTCGGCGTTTGGATGGATTGGGAAAATCCATACATGACGATAAAGGCAGACTACATCAACGCTGCGTGGTGGACGATAAAGAAGGGCTACGAAAAAAATCTCCTTGAAAAGCAGCTCATGGTTGTGAACTGGTGCCCCAGATGCGAAACGGCTCTGGCAGATGCCGAGGTCGAATACTGGGATGAAAAAGATCCGTCTATTTACGTTAAATTCCCCATAAAGAGGAAAGATAATCATTTTATCGTAATCTGGACAACCACACCCTGGACACTTCCAGCCAATATGGCCGTAGCAGTCCATCCGGCTTTGGAGTATGCAGTTCTGAAGGCAAGAAAGGATGGAACGGAGGAGATTTTGATTATCGCGAGGGAGCTAGCTGAGAACGTTCTGAAACAGGGAGGATATGATAGCTGGGAGATTTTAGAGACCCATCTCGGCGAGGATTTAGTCGGAATCGAATACGAACACCCCCTTGTAGAGTTTATCCCCGAACAATCAAAATTCAGCCATTCTGTGTATATGGCAGAGTTCGTCACGGCTGAAAATACGGGTTGCGTTCATATAGCCCCGGGACATGGTTTGGAGGACTTTGAACTTGGCACACAGGTAGGAATAGAAATTTTCAATCCCGTTGACGAGAGGGGAGTTTTCACGGAGAAAGCAGGAAAGTATTCCGGTCTTCATGTAAAAGAGGCGAATAAGGTTATAATCGAAGATCTGAGAAGCAACGGATTGCTCCTTGCAGAGTCATACATAGTTCATCGCTATGGTCATTGCTGGAGGTGCAAGAATCCAATAATCTATCGCTCTACCGAGCAGTGGTTCTTGAAGGTTTCAGAGGTTAAAAATAAGATGATAGAAGAGGTAGACAGGGTGAGATGGGTGCCCCAGTGGGCAGGGGAGTCACGCTTTAAGGACTGGGTAAGCAACGCAAAAGATTGGTGCATCAGCAGGCAGAGATACTGGGGAATCCCGATTCCCGTATGGGTCTGTAAGGAATGCGGGAAGCTCAAGGTGGTTGGAAGCATAGATGAAGTTCCCTGGCAGAATGATCTCGATCTGCATAGACCAAAGATAGACGAGGTAACCTTTGAGTGCGAGTGCGGTGGAGAGATGAGGCGCGTTCCAGATGTTTTCGATGTCTGGTTCGATAGCGGTGTTGCTTCGTGGGGAACGCTGAAATATCCACGATTTAAGGATGAGTTTGAAAAGCTCTGGCCGGCCGATTTCATAACGGAAGGTCATGATCAGACGAGAGGCTGGTTCTACTCCCAGCTCGGAGCGAGCGTCATTGGTTTTGGAAAGGCTCCTTACAAAACAGTCCTGATGCACGGCTTTACGCTAGATGAACAGGGAAGGAAGATGAGCAAAAGCCTTGGAAACGTTGTTGAGCCTGAAGATGTTGTAAAAGAGGTTGGAGTTGACTCCTTCCGACTTTACGTACTTTCCTCAGCGGTTTGGGAGGATCTCAGGTTCAGTTGGGATGAGGTCAGAAACGTTAACCGAGTGTTGAACATCTTCTGGAATGCTGTAAGATTTGCCCACACCTATATGAGGCTCGATAAGTTCTTTGAAGGGGAAGAAGGGAGTCTAAGGGAGGAGGACAGATGGATTCTCTCAAGGCTCGAGAATTTCAACAAAGCCGCTTTAGAAGGTTACGAGAACTACAGCATCCACAGAGTTGTCAGAGCTTTCATGAACTTCGTGGTTGAGGATTTCAGCCGGTGGTACATCCAGCTTGTAAGGCCGGTTGTATGGGAGGAAAGGACTTCACCAACAAAGCTCGCCGTCTATTCAACCATTTTGAGGGTTGTTGACAAGACATGCAGGATAATAGCTCCCGTAGCACCTTACCTTGCGGAATGGATCTACAAGAACTTCATTACAGAGTTTAAGAAAGCGGAAGATTCAATCTTCCTTGAGAGTTTCCCAGAAGTGGATGAGGAGATGATCGATGAAAAGTTAGAGAGATCCATGACCCATGCAAGGAACATAGTTGAGGCAGCGAGTAATGCAAGACAGAAGGCTGGAATAAAGCTGAGATGGCCTCTGAGGAAGCTCATCGTGGAGACTGATGACGAAAACGTGAGGTATGCGGTAGAAAATCTTGAAAGGGTAATCAAGGCTCAGTGTAATGTCAAGGAGGTCGAGGTAATTTCTGACTTCAAGAAAGAGATCAAAGCAAAACCGAATTTCAAGAAAATTGGGCCTCTTTTCAAGGAAAAGGCAAAGGAGGTTGCTGAAATAATCAGTAAACTAACCAAAGAAGAACTGGAGAAGGCTGTCGAAGAAGGATCCATAGAAATCCTCGGACAGAAGGTGGGAGTGGGGGATGTACTTCTGATAGAGGAGGAGATTCCCACAGGATACGAAATGGCCGAGTTCAGCGGAGGAAACGTTTACATAACTACTGAGATGGATGAAGAGATCTTGAGAGAGGCATACGCAAGAGAGCTCGTTAGAAGGATCCAGGAGATGAGGAAAGAGATGGACCTGGATGTCGAAGAGTTCGTTGAGGTTGGAGTGAGCGTTCAGAGGAGCCTCGTTGAGGGATTCGAAGAGTACATTAAGACGGAAACCAGGGCTAAGAGAATCGAGTTTGGGAATGTTGACGAAGATGCCTATGTCAAGGATTGGAAAATAGAAGATAAAGATGTGAGGATTTCTGTAAGAAGAACTGGATAAAAAAGATAAAAAGATAAAATAAAATTTAAATAAAAGGATAAAATGAATCTTGAGAAATGGCTGGAGTTCTACACCCAGATTCTGAAGGATTTCAATTTTTCAAAAGACGAGGACGAACTTGCAGCCGTGCTGATGTATAAACTCGGCAAGGAAAAGCTTTTGGACTCATCCATTCTCCTTGAGAAAATCAAAGGAGAGGATGTGATGGTTATCGGGCCCATTCTCACAGAAGGAGATTTTGAGAAAATAAAGAAATTCCAGGGAGTCAGAATTACCGCTGGAAAGGCTTTGATTGAGGTTGCAAACCACATAACTCCGGAAATCCATGTAACCGACATGGAAGAGGATGTTGAGACTCTCCTTAAGGTTCAAAAGAGGGGTTGTACTCTGGTGCTCCACGCTCATGGGGATAACATCGACAGAATAAAATCGATTGTCCCAAAGATTGAAAATTTCATTGGAACGACTCAAAGTATCCCATTCGACAGAATCCACAATTTTGGAGGTTTTACAGACGGAGACAGGGCAGTATGCATGGCAAAGGAGATGGGAGCAAAAAGCATAAAATTGATTGGCTTTGATTTTGAGAGGGCTCACGGTATTAAAAAAAGGAAGCTCGAGTGGGCAAAAAAAATCCTAACCCACGAAGGTATAATCCACGATGGGTGAGAATACGGTGAGAATCGTTTTTACAACTCCTTACTACCCACCGCATATCGGAGGGATTGAGATCCATGTTAAACATCTTGCTTCTTTCCTATCAAAAAAGCATGAGGTAAAGGTTATTTCTTCAACTGGAAGTTCCTCGAGGGATGTAGAGGTTTTAAAGTTGAGATGTTTAAATTTGCCCTATTCTCCAATTCCCCTCTCTTTTCCAAAGTTAGAGGCTGATGTATATCACTCCCACATACCCTCCCCATTCTTTGCAAGAATGATAAGTAAAGAGAAGCTTTCACCCCACATAATAACCTACCATAACGATGTTCTTGTCCCGGAGGTTGTGGATGGCTACGAAATACCATATCTTGGAAGAGAATTCATCGAGAGGTTTAACGAAAGGATATCCATTCCTCTGCTCGATTCATGCGATACGATAATAGCCACAACTTCAAGCTACGCGTTAACATCGCCGATACTATCCCGATTCATGGAGAAGATCGAAGTTATTCCAAATGGTGTGGATACCAAAAGATTTAGACCTGGGGAAACCGAGAGAGAAACGATCGTGCTTTACGTTGGAAGGTTAGTTGAGTACAAAGGTGTGGATGTTCTGTTAAGAGCCATGAAGATTGTACAAGAAGATCTAAGAGAAGCAAGGCTCGTGATAATCGGAGACGGAGAGGACAGAGAGAGGCTTGAAGAGCTATCAAAAAAACTTGGGGTCGAAGCTGAATTCAAGGGAAAACTTCCCGATGAAAGTGTTTCTACATGGATGAAAAAAGCAAGAGTCCTTGTTTTACCCTCCTTCTCAAGACTTGAAGCGTTTGGGATCGTTCTTTTAGAAGCTATGGCTTCAGCAACCCCAGTAATAGGTTCAAACATTCCAGGAGTTAGAGACGTTGCAATTGAGGGTGGATTGACTTTCTCTGATACTGATGATTTGGCAAAGAAGATCATGGAAGTGCTCTCAAATGATAGACTGGCAGAGAAATTATCCAGAAAAGGTTTAAAAGCTGTGAAAGAAAAGTACAGCTGGGAAATCATTTCACGAAAGATTGAGAAACTTTATCTCAGTTTGATTTAAGCTATCTGGGTGTTCAAATGAGGGTTGCGGTTGTAGTTCCAGTATCGCCCTTTGAATCAGCTGAGATTATTAAAAATTCAGTAAAGAGAATTAAAAATCTTGACTTTTCCAATTTTGATTTTAAAATACTCTACGTCATTGACTTGAAAGACGAGAGAGATGAGAGGGTTAGAATTCTTTTAAAAATGGGTGTGGATGTTTTAAAAAGGAGACACTCAAGAGGAAAGCGAGCTGGAGCGATAAATGATGCGATAGCATATCTAGAGGATTTCTCTCCCGATTACGTTGCAATCTTCGATGTTGATTCTGAACCCAACCGGGATTTCCTGCTCAAGTTGGTTGAGGCGCTTGAGAATGATCCAGAGGCCTACATAGCATCATCTCCAAGAAGAATAAGCAATCCCGTTAATCTTTGCACCGAAACGATAGAGGTTGAATACCTTTTGATCAACTACCTCCTTAGGAAATCAGGGTTCAAGCAGTTCAATGGACTTATAGGAGTTTTAAGATGGGACATCCTCAAAAGATACAGGATCGATGAGAGGTACGTAACGGAGGATGCTGAATTCGCCACGAGGATGCACAGCATCGGTTATAAAGCTCTCTACGTGAGAGATTCCTGTGTTAAAGAACAGGCTCCGCTAACATGGAAAGATCTATTTTTCCAGAGGAAAAGATGGTACTTCGGAGGATTACAGCTGTGGAATTACTTCAGCAAGGTTAAAAGATCGAGATGGGGGTTCCGGATTTCATGGATTATGTCTCTAACGTTAACGTATTTCATCGCCTTTTTCTCACCTATCATCGCCTTTTCACCAATCCTGCTGTGTGCAAAATTTGGAGGAAAAAAAATAAAAGTAAGTCTTGGTCTTCTATTTCACGTTTTAATCCTTCAAAGTGCAGCCTTCGCATCGATTAATGATTTTCTTAAAGGGAGAGGAATTGAATGGAGACCTCAGAAAAGACTCGTGGAGTGAAAAGAGCTACTGCAGCGGGGATTATCATCAGCGTTTTGACAATGATAGCCATTTTCAAGTTTACAGAGACTCATCTAACATGGAAGATAATATACGAGCTCAATCCCGCCTACCTCTCCCTCGCTTTCATCTCTCACTTCCTTTTCTGGATACTGTGGGCATACAGACTTAAAGTACTCTCCTCCACTCTCGGAAATAATATAAGCTTTTCTTACGCCTTTCAAACCTCTTTAGCCTCTGGGTTCCTTGCAGCCATCACGCCATCTTCGGCTGGGGGAGAACCATTGAGAGTTAAGATGTTGAATGACAAGGGGATTAGTGTTGGTGCATCTTCAGCAATCGTACTTGCTGAGAGACTTCTTGATGCGATCTTCTTCATCTCATCCTTGCCAATTATGATCTTCATCTCCGATTTCACAACCAAATTCGGGATTTACTCTGGAGTCGTTTTTACAATATTTTTCTTTTTATTTCTGGGATTCCTTTACTTCGCCTTTAAAGAGCCTGAAAACGTGGAAAAGCTCGCGGTAAAAATTGCAAAAATTGTTAAGAGGGTTATCAGAAGTAAAAAGGGTGAGAGAATAACGACGGCTATTACAAAAGAGCTCTTTTTCTTCAGAGAGGCCTCAGTTCAGCTTACCACAATACCAAAAAGCCACATAGTATTTCTTTTCGTAATTACCTCGCTTATATGGATTTCTGAATTTCTGGTTCCATCGGCAATACTTCTTGCTCTCAAAACCCACCCTCACTGGAGAGAATCCATAGCCTCTCAACTTTTTCTCGTGATAATTTCCCTCGCACCAATAACTCCGGGAAGTAGTGGAATTGCAGAAGCTGGTATGCTTTACTTCTACTCCCTATTCGTTGGTAAAGAGTATCTCGGCTCTCTCGTTGCGATTTGGAGAACGATAACCTACCACACAAATCTCTTCATCGGACTTCTCGTTAACGTGAAAATTCTAAAATCAAGATATCTAGATCGATGACTTCTAGATCGATGATTTCTAAAAATTAATTTATCAAATATAAAATCAGATATACGTTAGTATCTCATCGAAGGGTAAATCCATCTCCTCCAGCTTCTTCTTTGCTCTGCTTAACGCGCTTGCGTTGTAATTTTCCCCTCTACTTTTCGATAGGATTGCCTCGAATTCAGAGGGTGAGAGCAGATCTTTTATGAATTCTCTAAAATCCGATCTCTCAACCACCTGGATTTTACCTTTGGTTCCCGTCTTGGTTCTCCCGTTAAAATTCATAAATTCGTTTTTCCAGCACTTCTCGCATTCAGAGATCAGGATTGAATCGCCATCATGATGGAACCAAGATTTCTGATACATTATCCCTCCACACTCGCAAAAACCGCCAAAGTATTTCTCCTCTACCTTCTCCCCTTTAACAGCCTTTTTACCTCTAATAAGCCTGTTAATCGGCTCAACATATATCATTATACCAAGCACAGAGTATAGCTATTTAATTTTTTTGTTATTCACCAACATCATATAGTTAAAAAATTATAAAATATATAAATAAATATAAAAATCCTAGACTGGAACGACCTTTTTTATTTCAGGAATCTTCCTCCTCAAATGCTGTTCAACCACCATCGTGAGCGTGATCTGTGAAAGGGGGCAACCACTACACGCCCCGAGGAGTTGAACCTTAACCACACCTTCTTTTTCTTCAACATCGACTAGAGCTATATTCCCCCCATCCCTCATGAGGGCGGGTCTGATGTCTTTGTCGATGACTTCTTCGACCTTTTCTTTTAGTGACATAACCTTATCTTTTATAAGAAGAGTATTTAAAAGTTCCCATGCTAGGATTTTTTGGGTTTTACGTACTTCTTGATCAGTTCATTTATACTTCTCCTTGTAAAAGGTTTTTCAAGAACGGCAATCGAGCCGGCACCCAGCATCTCGTCACCTTTGCTGGATGCAAAAGCGGTAACGGCTATCACCTTTGCATTCGGATCGAGTTCTAGTATCTTTTTTGTTGCCTCAACACCATCCATCTCAGGCATCATAACATCCATTAGGATTACATCTGGCTTGAAAATCTTGAAGTACTTTACGGCGTCATTTCCATTGGATGCTTCCATGATTACGTGACCGTTTAGCATTACTTTGAGAACTTCCCTTACCGTTACATCATCATCAACTACGAGAACTTTCGCCATCGTTTAACAATTGAATATATTATATTTCAATCTTTCGAAAAACCAGGCAAAAATCAAAAAAAGAGAGAGTCAGGAAGTGGAATTTTCAAACCTCAATTTGGTAGGACTTCAACAGCACTTCGGCATTGAGCTTTCCATGCACATAGGTTTTCCCGGTCGATCTATCGTTCACAGCAATCTGAGCCGGAGCAAAGAGGTTTGGATCTATCTTGTAGAAGTCATAGTTGGCTGCCTTGAATATCTCATAGAACGGCTTTCCATAATCCTTTGAAGTATTGGAAGGTACATTCTTGAGTATTTCATC
>QMZD01000051.1 GCA_003662985.1 Archaeoglobales archaeon
GGAATAGACACATCCGTTGATAACGCACTAAAGCTCGAAGATTTGCTTGGTACCTATATAATAAAGGCGATAGATCTAAAGAACTTCGTTAAGGAGACAAAGGAGTTTGAAGAGAATCCCGAGAAGTTCCAACTTAGCGAGAAAGAAGCTGAAATAATAGAGCAGCTTAGGGTACTTGGCATAAAGGTGTATCCGATCAAACATGCTCCATTCGATGTTGTAACGAAGCCAGATGAGAAAGAGAGCGACACAGTTCTGACAGGCTTAAAACAGGTGAGGGAAATCGAGAAGAGGGCAAGAGTCCTCGGAAAAATCTCAGAAGTGTTGTCGACCAAAGCAGCTTATATTGTAGAAAAAAAGGTTAATCAATGCTCTGATGTTGTAGTTTTCCTCATGAGAGAGGATCTTGACTGTATAGTTTCTGCAAAAGATTTTATCTCATTCTTGAATGAAAAAAGACTGACCGAAAAAGATATATAGAACTACTATACCATCTATTTTCAGAAGTTTGGTAAGAATGAAGGGGGTGTTTTAGGTGGCCACATTACAAGGACAGCCGGTTTTGATATTGAAGGAAGGAACCCAGAGGACGGTTGGAAGAGATGCCCAGAGACTGAACATAATGGCAGCAAAAGTGATTGCCGAAGCCGTTAAAAGCACTCTCGGGCCAAAAGGAATGGATAAGATGCTTGTAGACAGCCTGGGAGATGTTGTAATCACAAATGATGGGGTTACGATTCTGAAAGAGATGGATGTTGAACATCCAGCAGCCAAGATGATTATAGAGGTCGCAAAAACACAGGAGAATGAGGTTGGCGATGGCACAACCACAGCAGTTGTCATTGCAGGAGAGCTTCTCAAGAGGGCAGAGGAGCTGCTAGAGCAAGATATTCATCCAACTGTTATAGCGAGGGGTTTCAGACTCGCCGCAGCCAAGGCTGTGGAGATCTTGGAAGAAATTGCAACGAAAATAGATGTCGAGGATGAGGAGAAGCTCAAGAAGATTGCCGCAACTGCAATAACAGGAAAGCATGCCGAGTATGCTGTAGAATATCTGGCAGATCTGGTTGTAAAGACAATAAAACTGATCGCAGAGAAGACCGATGCTGGATATGAGGTCGACATCGACAACGTTAAGCTGGAGAAGAGACAGGGCGGCGGAATTGAAGATACACAGCTTGTAAAAGGCATTGTGATCGACAAGGAAATAGTTCACCCAACAATGCCGAAAAGGATCAAAGACGCGAAGATCGCTGTGCTGAAAGCCGCTTTGGAGGTCAAGGAAACTGAAACCGATGCTGAGATTAGAATAACCGATCCAGAGATGCTACAGAAATTCATCGAACAGGAGGAGAAGATGCTCAGAGATATGGTCGATACACTCGTAGATGCCGGCGCAAACGTCGTCTTCTGCCAAAAGGGAGTCGATGATCTGGCTCAATACTACCTGTCGAAGGCTGGAGTGCTTGCTGTAAGAAGGGTCAGGCAGAGCGACATCGAGAAGATAGCAAAAGCAACGGGGGCAAAGATCCTAACCGACTTAAGAGATGTCAAGCCAGAAGATCTTGGAACAGCAGATCTCGTCGAGGAAAGGAAGATTGGCGATGAGAAGATGGTCTTCATCGAGGGCTGCCAGAATCCAAAAGCGGTTTCAATCCTGATCAGAGGCGGAACCGAACACATAGTTGATGAGGTTGAGAGATCGCTCAACGACGCTCTCAAGGTTACGAAAGTAGCTGTAGAGAGTGGGTACATCGTTGCTGGAGGGGGATCACCGGAAGCGGAACTTAGCTTGAAACTCAAGCAGTGGGCAACAACACTCGGTGGAAGAGAACAGCTTGCTGCTGAAGCTTTTGCCACTGCATTGGAGGTTATACCAAGAGCCTTAGCCGAGAATGCCGGTCTGGATCCAATCGATATCCTCGTCGAGATCAGAAAGGCTCACGAGGAAGGAAAGAAAAGCTATGGCATTAACGTGTTCAGCGGAAAGATCGAGGACATGATGGAAAACGGAGTGCTTGAACCACTCAGAATCAAGAAACAGGCTATAAGTAGCGCTACCGACGTTGCAATAATGATCCTAAGGATCGACGATGTCATAGCAGCAAAGGGAATGGAGAGCAGCAAGGGAGGCGGCGGAGAAGACTTTGAATCCGAATCCTCTTCAGATGAAGACTAAGGAGAATTGAGTTCCAGTTTTACTCCTATTTTATCTATTTTCGCCAACTTTGACATTTTATTTTTTAGGAATATTTAAATACCGGAGGTATAAGTTTTAAAAATGCCTCTAAAAGGGGTCTCCACCCTCATGGTAATACAGATCATCCTAGCAGTATGTTTCATAGGTTGCTCATCCGACACCACTATCGACGGTAAAGAGAAGATTTTCTTCTTTTATTCCCTCCAATGTTCTCACTGTGAGAAAGTGATACCCTATGCCAAGAACGCAAGCAAAAAAATTGATGTCGCCTTCTGTCAAGTCGGGAAAATGAGTGACGAATGTAAGTCTATTGCCAAGAAAATAGGGCTAAGAGGTGTTCCGACTGCAGCCTATCAAAAAGGAGGAGAAATCAAGGTTTATGTTGGAGAAATAGAGGTTAAAAACCTTATGTTGGAGATTCTCGAGGAAAAATGACCACCGTGAGACCGATAAAAATTATCCTAATAGGACTGGGGCTCATCGATTCACTATACTTGCTGATTTCATCCTATCTGGAATTTGTATCACAAATCTGCCCTCTTAGCGGATGTAACTCTCTTGTTTACAACGGAATAAACATCCCTGCGATTCTTGGTTTTACCTGGTTTTTACTTTACGACTTTATGGGAAGGTTCCTTAGACTCTGGCAGATCCTCGGGATTTTGGGAGTTATAGTTTTAGCGGCTATAGCTTTCTACACATCCTATTTCTGTCCATATTGCTTTGCAGCATACTTTACCGGAATCTGCCTCGTATTAATTGATTTCAGATCCCACGATTAATTTTACTTTTAATCTTAGAGAGAAGTACGATTCCCAGGCTTTTCAGCAGACACCATGTGGTTTAGGAAGATACACAAATTCAAGCTTCTTCCGCCACTCAATCCAGTTATCAGGATAGGCTAGTTCTATAGAGCTACTTATCCTGTAACTTTTGAGATAAAGTAAGAGTAACCACCTCTCTTTTCTATTTCCGAATGCCAGATAAAAAAATCAAGCTCTCCGTATCGCTTACCCCTTCGCAACACCCAAAGGCCTTAATCTTGCAACGAGCGTCGATATACCTGCGTTATGCACGACGTCAACCACAACATCGCTGAGCTTGTATGCCTCAGGAGCTTCCTCAGCCAGTATAGCTCCATGAGTGGCTTTTACGTAGATCCCCCTTTTTGCAAGATTACTCTTTACAGCATCACCTCTAAGCTTTCTCTTCGCCTGAGCCCTGCTCATAACTCTGCCGCTTCCATGGCATGTTGAGCCAAAGGTTTCCGTCATGGCTTTCTCAGTTCCGATAAGGACGTAGCTCGGCGTTCCCATGCTTCCCGGGATTAGAACAGGTTGCCCAAGATCCACATAATCTACCGGAAGATCCTTTGAGCCTTTCCCAAAGGCTCTCGTTGCCCCTTTCCTGTGAACGCAAACCTTCAGTTTCTCCCCATTAACTACATGCTCCTCGAATTTCGCTATGTTGTGGGCAACATCATAAACGAGATCCATGTTCGAGACTCCAAACATCTTTTCAAAGGTCTCTCTGACCCAGTGGGTTATGATCTGCCTGTTCGCCCATGCGTAGTTAGCGCTTGCAGCCATTCCGGCGAAATAGTCCTCGCCTTCCTTGCTCTTGATCGGAGCACATGCGAGCTGCCTGTCAGGAAGAGAGATCTTGTACTTTCTAACCGCCCTGTTTAATACTTCCAGAAAGTCCGTACACACCTGATGTCCCAGACCGCGGCTTCCACAATGGATCATTACTGTAACCATTCCCTTTTCTATGCCCATTTTCTTCGCAGCCTCTTCATTGTAAATCTCGTCAACAACCTGAACCTCGAGGAAGTGATTTCCACTGCCCAGGGTTCCGAGCTGCGGTCTTCCTCTATCTCTAGCTTTCTTGCTCACAACATCCCCTCTTCCACCTTTAAGGCTTCCCTTTTCCTCACAGTGCTCAAGATCCTTCTTACTACCAAATCCATTTTCCACAGCCCATTTGGCTCCTTTAACGAAAATCTCGTCGAGCTCAGCGTTCGTAACGCGAAGCCTCCCTTGACTTCCAACGCCCGATGGCACAGCTCTGAAAAGCTCATCTATGAGTTCCCTTATTCTCGGTCTTACATCTTCCTCCTTTAAATCGCTCCTCAGGAGCCTGACACCACAGTTTATATCGAAACCAACACCACCAGGCGATACAACCCCCTCTTCAGCATCAAAAGCGGCCACACCACCTATTGGAAAACCGTAACCAACATGCACATCTGGCATAACTAGGGATGCAAGCTGTATGCCTTGCATCGTTGCTACATTTGCCGCCTGCTCAATTGCATCTCTTTCAAGGATTTCCATCAGGCTTCTGTTAACGTAAAAGTAAGCCGGAACCCTCATACCTTTTTTATAATCCTTACTCAACTCCCACTTGTAGGGTGTAATCTTCTTCAGAATGTCTTCCATAATATCACCTTCCCATTTTTGTCACAAAGTGTTGCACCTTAATCGAGGTAAGATTTATCAGTGTTTGTAGATCAACCTTTCAATTTATATCTCTATCTGTCTGATTTTCGGTTTGGCAATCCAACCGCTCATGGATACATTTCTGAAAAGACGTTGGGGTTAAGAACCCTTGACTTAGTTAAGGCCGCGAAGATGTTCTGCACGTGGTGATTAAATTGAAAGGATGGTATGATCAATTGGTGGTGCCCGGGTTGTTTTGGGTTGGGTTGGTTTGAGTAAAATTATAAAATGTAAAAATGTAAAGCTACAAAGCCCATCAACTAAGGCCCTTAAATTTTAATCACTATCGAAGGAACTTATCAAAGGAACAAAAAAATTATATCTTTTTTATTTTTATCTTTTTCCATGGAAGAGTTTCTCAAAGATGCTGAAGTATTTCTTGACTACTCCGACATGAAGATCCTTAGGGCTGTAAGCAGAGATGAGACGGTTTCAATACCTATCATCAAAATTTTTGAAAATCCAAAAAACGCTGGGAAATACCTCGTCATTCTAAAAGAGAGACCAAAAGCCCTTTTCGTTGTTGCCAAACTCGCAAATAGAATTTCAAAATATTTTAAGGGTGCTGAGGGAAAGATAATCTACGATCTTTTTTTGAAAGCTGTTAGAATGATTAAAGATTACGAAGACCCATGGATTAAGAATGCTGTTTTCTTGCTTTTAAAGGAGACAATTGAGAGGAAACTGGAAGAGAGCAATTTCGAGGAGGCTGCCTCTCTCGTTTCCGAGTTTCAGAATTACGGTTTCAAGAACTACTTCAAGAAGATACTGCTAGTATCCTCAGAGCTTGCAGAGAAGGGAGATTTCGAGAGAGCGATCAGCATAATCAACAGGCTCGGTCCCTCAGCAATGGTGAACGAGTTGAAGACCCAGATTTATCTGGAATGGGGTAGAAGACTCATGGATCTCAAAGATTACAGCTCCGCGGAAACACAGCTCAAGGAGGCTTTGAAATTCGCGACTTCCCATGACACCCTTTCGGAGATTCACCTCCTGCTCTCTGAGATCTACAAAAAACTGGGAAGATTCCGGCAAGCCTATGATCAAATACTCAAGATAGAGCCTGAAAACCCCGTGGAAGAAATAAGACTTCTGAGAGAGACCGCAAAGATTCTCATGGAATGGGGCAAGAAGTTAGAAAGAGAAGATAAGGATGAGGCTCTCGAGAAGTATAACCAAGCCTATCAGATCGCACTCAGGATAGGGGACATTTCGATCTCTAAAAAAGCGGTGGAAAAAGCAAAAAAGGTCGTTTCCGGTTCGGAAAAAAATTGAAGTAAACTAAGTTTAAGTTAACTCTTGAGTCAGCTGGAGTAAAATTTTATCCAGAATTACTATATTCCGCTATCTCTTGTGTCATCTGAATTTTCTATAGACTAATGCAACAGAAAGTGCAGCTAAAGCCGTGAGCAACTCCATACCCGGAACAGAGGGTGGTGGAAGGGTAGGTGTTGGTTTAGGTGTTTCAGTTTCAGGTTTTTCAGGTGGAGCAGTTGGTGTGGTAGCTGGAGTTGGTGGAGGAGTTGGCGTGGGTGTAGGAGTTGATGTGGAGGTGGGGGTAGGTGTTGGAGTAGGCGTTGGAGTGGGTGTGGGAGTTGGCGTAACATTTCCTTCAGACTCGTTGTAGAGCAGAACTGAGGCCTGAACCTCCTCAACATCCGAATGGGTTTGCAGATAAGCCTTTATCGTGTAGCTTCCACTGGCAGAGGGTGGAATTTCCCAAGTGTAGTGGAACTCACCCTCATGGATATTGATTCCGGAAACCAGATGCACAAGCTCATTATCTTTGTAAATCTTTATGGTAACCCTGTTGAGGATGTCAGCATCCATATCGCTTCCCGTGTTGGCTGCGTTTGTTGTTCCATTTATTTTAACAAGGTCTCCTGGAGCAGAATACGGTTTCACTTCAAGGCTTAGCTCAGGCTTGACCGCTTCAAAAGTAACCTCTCTTATCTCATCTCCCGAAGTAGCCCTAATGAGATACGTCGCTTCCTTAATAATCGTATATACGAAGGTTGTGGAATCTTCTCCAGAACCAGAATAGGAGGT
This sequence comes from Archaeoglobales archaeon, assembly GCA_003662985.1. Classification (GTDB taxonomy): domain Archaea; phylum Halobacteriota; class Archaeoglobi; order Archaeoglobales; family Archaeoglobaceae; genus Archaeoglobus_A. The sequence continues at coordinate 6,751 of QMZD01000051.1, forward strand.
ACCAGGCCCTATCAAGTACCACTCAAACTGGCTGTTTCTCGGATAAACCTTTATCTCAGCTTTTACCTTGTCTCCAGCCGCAATCTTTGCAGGAACATTTATGGATATCTCTACTCCCGTCGGCGAAGAGGTTTCCACAACCACATACTGCCAATCAGTTTTGCTCCTACTGTCCCACACGGTAACGGCATTCTCATTCTTTACCAGAATGTAATACTGCCCGGGAAGCATTAGATTCTCCGTGCTGATTTCGAAGGTTTCTTCTCCACCGTTAAGAACTATTGTTTTCACCAAAGAGTTGTCATAAGAGTCATATATCTGAATTACACCCCCTCCAGTAGAGACGACATTTATCGTGAAATTGTCACCATAGTAAAGAGTTGTCAAGTCAACTCTTATATCATAAAGGGCAAAGCCTGCTACCGTCGCAAGCAGAGCATAAATGGAGAGTACTGCCAAGAGAATTTTAATTCTCATGATTGTTATTACAAACATTATAATATTTAAAAATCGTGGTTGCAGAAAAGAAAACCAATTTAACTCAGGTTCATATCATTTTCTATGAAGAAATTTCCTAGGAAATCGAGTTCGGCAGAAGAAGTTTTTGAGAAGTTAAGAGATTGCGCTTCTAGAGATCTTAACCCGCATACAGGAAGGATGTGGGGACACTATTACGCAACGGGAAAACCAGATTTAACTGATCTGGCAAGAAAGGCGCTTCTGGAGTTCATGGACAAGACCATGCTAGATTTCACAACGTATCCCAGCATTTTGAAAATGGAAAACGATGTTGTTGCGATGATCGCAGATTTGATGAACGGAGATGATAGCGTTGTAGGAAATTTCACCTATGGCGGGACGGAAAGCATAATGCTCGCCGTAAAGGCTGCCAGAGACCTTTTCAGAAAAAAGAAAAACGGGATTCCCGAAATCGTTCTACCATCAACAGCCCATCCGGCTTTTTATAAATCGGCCGAATTTCTTGGTTTAAAACCTGTAAGGGTTGAAGTCGAACCAGAGACCTTCAAAGTTTCTGCAGAGAAGGTGAATGAGGTCGTGAGTGATAGAACTGCTATGATAGTCGGCTCTGCTCCCAATTACCCCTTCGGAGTCGTTGATGACATAAAAGGACTTGGCGACCTCGCAGTCGATCACAAGCTATGGCTGCATGTTGATGCTTGCATGAGCTTTGTCCTCCCATTTTTCAGAAAACTCGGCGAAAACATTCCTGATTTCGACTTTTCAGTTGAGGGTGTAAGCTCAATGTCGGTTGATCTTCACAAGTACGGCTATACGCCCAGAGGGGCTTCGGTCATTCTGCATCGCAATGCAGAGTTGAGAGACAATCACGTGTTCGTCATGGCAAGCTGGCCCGGATATCCACTCGTCAATACAGCTGTCCTATCAACAAGATCCGCTGGCACTCTTACAGCCTCATGGGCGATTCTGCACCATCTCGGGCAAGAGGGATACCTCGAACTATCGGAGAAAATCCTTAAAGCGAAGAAGAAGCTTTTGAAGGGCCTGCCAAAGATCGGGTTTAAGGTTCTTGGAAATCCGGAATCGAGTCTTCTTGCCTTTACATCAGCTGAGCTTAATCTGTTCATCTTGGCAAAGGAGATGGGAAGGAAAGGGTGGTACATCCAAGCCCAGCCCGGTTCGAAGCCTCTGGGCTACCCCAAGAGCATCCATCTTTCAATTAGTCCTTACCACTATGAGGTTGTCGATAAATTCTTGGACGATCTTAAAGATGGTGCCGAAGCCGTTAAAGCCATGCCCAAGGCAGATGTGATGGAAATGCTTAGAGATATTGACCTCTCCTCCAAAGACTTGATCGAATCTATCGGAATAAAGGATGGAGAACTTCCCGAAGACATGACCCTGATCAACGAGCTGATACATCTGATGCCTCCGGAACTCGTGGAAGATATCTTCAGAAAGGTTGTAAATGAGGAGATCTTCAGGGTTTCCAGGGGTTAAAACTTTAAATGTGTCACACAAATATTTAAATATCAAATATTTAATAAATACTTATATGGGAACATTGACGATAGTTCTGAGTGACGAGGTGGAAAGAAAGTTAAGGGACGCTGTTGTAAAAAGGGGTTCTGGGAAAGGTACCCTTTCAAAGATCGTAGAAGAAGCTCTTAACAACTACCTTTCCTCCTTGGAAAAGAAAAACAGGATTTTTAGGGCATATA
>QMZD01000052.1 GCA_003662985.1 Archaeoglobales archaeon
ATCTGAGAATGGGTCTTGCTTTGGACCATACACATTAAAGTATCTAAGGCTTACGCTTTTCAATCCGTAAATCTCACTGTAAACCTTGCAGTAATTTTCTGCAGCAAGCTTCGAAACTGCATATGGGGATTTAGGTTCCGGGAGAGTTGTTTCTTTAAGTGGAAGAGCATCGCTATCCCCGTAAACTGCACAGGAAGAGGAATAAATTATTTTTTCCACATCTCGAATCCTTGCTGCTTCAAGTACGTTAATGGTACCTTTTACATTCACCTCGTTAGCTCGCACCGGATTTTCAACACTTTCCTGAACGCTAACAACAGCAGCGAGGTGGAAAACGTAGTCTGCCCCCTTAAAAACCTGCTTCAGTAAATTGAGGCTAAGTATGTCTCCCTTTACTAGTTTTACATCTATTCCATTCAGGTTTAAGGGACTTCCAGTAGAGAGGTTGTCTATTACTGTAACGTCCATGGATTTGGAAAGCTCTTCTACAAGATTTGATCCAATGAAACCACAACCTCCCGTTACAATTGCTTTCATCCTCACAAACCTATGAAACAGGAAATAAAATGTTTCTGGAATTCACCATTTGGAGAAGTCTCAACTTTTCTCAATCCCAACTTTCTTCCTTTTGATTTTGATTAAGTCTGAGATCCTGTATGCAGTCAACATCAATACTTGAGCGAATAGAATTCCCAAAAAGTCTGCAAAAAAATCTGAGAGGCTTGCAGATCTAAATGGCGTGAAGATCTGGTGAATTTCATCACTTGCAGCATAAACACTTCCGAGAAAGAGTGAAAGGGATGCGGAGGCTAGAAACCCACTTCTATATGATTTGATTGCCAGATTCAATATCGTTCCAAAACCGAGATAAAGAAAGAAATGGATGAACTTGTCTGGGAAGAGTATATAAAGATAGAATGGATACGCTAAGAATCCTAAACCAACCCTACTTAAAAAATGGTAGATCTGTCTCATTAACCCATAGCTTACTGGTGAAGGGGGATTTGGGATTGAAGATAGATAAAATATGAAAGTTGCATAGAGAAATACTGCGATTAAATAAACATGATGTCTTTTAAGCATGAATTATGGTGTCAGAGAGAATATATATTTTTTTGGATGAAGTCAAATGGGATTCGGGGTCTCAAAGAGACGTTAAGCTTTTTAATAGGGAATTGGAATTGAAATCAAACAGAAAAAAGTTGTAAGTGCATACATCGCTATAACAGCTTGTTTCTCACTTATCCTGAAATAGTAAGGCAAAACCCATTTGAGTGTTAAATTATTCGGAACCTCCAGCGTTCCATCGTCCCTTACTCTCCCGAATTTTACGATTTTCCATCTATCATCTTCCGGCTTGAGTTTATGCATTATACGCCAGTAAACATACATTAGAAAATTAATTGTATGAGGGATGAGCATAATAAAACCCGATACCAGAAATCCACCCGAAATTATACCGACTCCTATTGCCGCTCCCATGCTTAAGGCCCCAACGTTTCCATCGAAAATTCTAGAAGGGTATCTGTTGTACCAAAGAAAAGCAAGAGTAGCTCCGAGGGCACAGCTTAACATGAAAATTGCTCCCCTATCAAGCATAGAAGATTTAACGACTAGGGTTAGCATCAATATGGCACTTAGACCTGCAGCCATCCCGTTAAAGCCGGAATGCATGTTTATGAGATTTGAGACGACCATCACATACAGAGGAGCTACGAAAAGCAGGAAAAACTCGCCCATCTCTACATACCCGAAAAAGGGAAGATTTACCCCCGAGTAGGGGAGGACGAGAGAAAGAGGCAGGGAGAAGAAAAATGGTGCGAATATCTTTGCCGCTCTCCCAACATCCCAAAAATCGTCTATTAAGCCAAACGAGCCAAAGTAAATTACCACAAGAGCGGAGTACCACTCAATTTTACTCAAATCATAGAGTTTTATCCCATTTAACGCTAAAACACCGTTCAGAGCATAAAAAACAACCAAAGATAGAAGGATAAGAACTCCACCACTCGTCGGTATCTTTCTTCTATCGGGTTTGTAATAATCGATGGCAAGCATACCGATGTCTCTCAGTCTTTTTATCACAAAGGGCATCAGTACGAAGGTGAAAATGAATGATGCTGCAATGAGTGCTGCTATACGCATACAGTGTGATAAATAATATGAATATAAAAATATTTGTATTTAGAACATGATTAGTTTTTCTTAAGGAAAGAAAAATATGAAAACAAAACCTTCAAAACTTTAGGGAATATTATTTATACGGCCTATCAAGTTATCTTGATGCATTCGCTGACCGAACTAATAATCCTGAGTCTAATCCAGGGAATTACGGAATGGCTGCCGATAAGTAGCGAGGGGGTTTCCGTCTTCGTCCTCGTAAAGTTTTTCAATTCAAGTCCAGCGGAGGCGGTATCTTATGCAATTTACTTGCATTTCGGAACCATGCTTGCGGTTCTCTTGAAATTCAGATCGGAATTCTACAGAATTCTCTCCTTTAGCGATCGCCATCTCATTAAAATTATCGTTGTTTCTGCAGCATTCACGGCTGTAACTGGTATACCAATGCTTCAATTTTTAAAAGGATTCCAGTCAGGCTTTGAAGTCACATTGTTTATCGGCGTTATGCTTGTAATCACAGGAATAATTCTAGGCCTTCCAAAAACCGGATTCAGGAAATTAAGCGAGGTTAACCTCTTTGACATGATTTTGGTTGGTTTCTTTCAGGGATTTGCGATCTTGCCAGGTATATCGAGATCCGGTACTACAATCAGCGTTTTACTCTTGAGAAAGATAGATAAAGAGGATGCTTTGAAAATATCTTTCCTAATAAGCGTTCCCGCAGTTTTAGGGGCGGTTTTTCTGGAATTATTAAGTGGAAATGTGGAACTTTCTGCTGTGGGAGGTGTAACGATTCCACTTACCCTCCTAACGGGTTACATCACCATGGATGTTCTGCTTAGAATCGCTAAGAACCTGAACTTCTCAATTTTCTGTATTGGTCTGGGATTGCTGACAATTTTGGTGACTTTTCTGACTTCTCTATGATTCTCTGTGAATCTCTGTGAATCTGTGAGATTTTGTAGGTGCTTACCCAGGCTTCACCATTCTGATTAGCAACGAGGAGACTAAGCAGAATATGCCGAGGTACATCAACACGAGTGTAAAATCACCCGTAAAATCGAGGATGTATCCGCTGAGAGAGGGGCCAATTATGCCGGCAATGAAACCATAGGCCGTAAAAACAAGCCCGAAAATCGCTCCGAAATGCTTTAAGCCGAAACAATCGCTTGCCAAGGGAGCAGAAACTGCAAACATCGTACCGAAAGCAAAACCAATGCAGGCGGTGAAGATGTAAACCAAAAGTGGATTTAAAGGCTGTAACAAAAGGAAGTAAGCGATTCCAGCGAGCAGGAAGCTGAGACTCATTATGTTGTTCCTCCCGAAACGGTCTGAGATCACTCCTGAAATCAATCTGCTGGCTCCGTTCGTTAGGTTAAATGATGTAAGAACCAGAACGGCTGACTGAGCGGTTAACCCTTTTGATTCTCCTAACGGAACAGATAAGCTGACCATTGATATACCAGCAGCTCCCTGTAATGCCCAGACAAGCCATAAGAACCAGAAGCTGGATTTTCTAAGGCTCTCTTTTACGGTCAACGATGGTAAATGTATTTCCTTTCTTTCCTTTACTTCTGGTGGATGGATGGGGATTGAAGCAAGAATGCCGGTCAGCAAGATAATTGTTGCGAGGATTAAATTCATGTTAAGGTAGCCGAAAGTTTCGAACAGCCCAAGAAAGACCGGAGACATTATCGCAGCCGACAAACCGAAAATCATCGTAGCTGCTCCTGAAACCAGACCCCTTGACCCAGGAAACCAGAGCTGAACGACTGTTACAGCAGGAATGTAAACGAAACAGGATTGAATACCGTTGATAAACGCCCAGAGATACACGACTTCTATGGATATAGGGAATGTTATTAAGAAAAGGCTTAAACCACAGATTAGAATGCCCAAGATTATCATCGATCTTATCCCGTACTTTTCCTGCCATTTTCCTACGAAGAACATGAAAATGCCCACAGCAGCGAGAAGAAAGAAGAGGGTATTTCCAATCTCTCCGCTACCTACATTTAGCAGTTGTTTCCAGTATGAACCCATAACACCCGGATAGCCGAAAACGAGAGATCCCGACCAGAACAAAACGATTAGGCTTCCTGCGAATGAGAGGTATTTTCCCATGCTTCCACCGATCAAATTTCAATTTGGAACTTTTTTAGTTTTAAATTTTAAAACATTAAATTCTAGGTTGAGTTTGATAAAAATCTTTGCATATTTTGATCGTATTTGGTTGCGATCTCGTTGTGATCTTTATAATCGAGCCGCTTCATGGTTCCATAGTTGGTAAGGTTTTATATACAATTTGAGTAAACATAAATTGATGACAAAATCTGTTTATAGTATAAGAATCTCAGAAGAGACCAAAAAGATGATGGAAAGCATAGATCTGAACTGGCAAGAAGAACTTAGGAAAATTGTGGAGAACAAGGTCAAAGAGGAGTATAAAAAGAGGTTGTTAAATCGGGCAAAGGGATTAAGGGAGAAAATGAGAACATCCATAACTGCGGCTGAACTTATCAGGGAGGATAGGGATGAAAGATGAGGACACTGAAAACTGGAATAATAAGGTTGTTTTAGACTCGAGTGTGATTGTGGCCTTGTTTTTTAAAGAAGAGTTATCGGATAAGGTTGAAGAAACGGTGGAGAAATTTTCCGAATTCCATACCGTGAGCCAAGCCTATGCCGAGGTTGCAAATGCTACATGGAAAAGAGTTAAAATTTATGGTGAAGATGAAGAACTCTCCAAACAGGCTTTAGGGCTTGCTTTGGAGTTCATTGATAAGATATGTGAGGTTGAGGATAGTAGAGCAATACTGGATTCCGCTTACGGGATGGCGGTTAGGTATAATGTGACCGTATACGATGCTCTGTTTATCTCTTTGGCAATGAAAGTGGATAGCAAACTCATCACGATCGACAGGAAGCTTTTTGAAAGAGTGAAGGGGACGGAATTGGAAAGGTTTGTTGAATATGTTGGGTGTTGAGCTGGTTTGCTTGCTATATAGGCTAATTTTCACTTTCAAACCACTCAAAAAACTTATCTTTTTTAGTTTATAAAATAAGGTAATGGGTGCTGAACCAAGTTTAACTCTCGTAAATTTACATGTTCAAATTTTAGGAGTAGTTTTCCTTATCCAGACTTTCGTTATATTGTTTTACTATAATGTGAATCAGAATAAAGAAGGGAGAGCAGTAAAAGATTTTAGGGATTGGATCTCGAAATGGGTGCTGGTGTGGTTCGGATTGTCGATCCCGATCTTAGTTCTTGTATCTTTTAGTCCCGTTCCATATTTAGCTGGCCTAGAGTCTGGATTTACTCAAGCTTCTAGTAAAGAATATTTCTTTAAATTTTGGAGGACAGAGATGCCATATATTCTGGTTCCCTATTATGTTTCTGTTTTCTTATACGCTCTTGAATTCGGTTTTTTAAAATGGCATATAAAGTATTTTGAAAAACCTGAGATTAATACCTATAGGTGTTCCCTTTCACTTGGCCTGATCTTCCTTTTGATATTTATTGGTATAATTTTCTTTGCTAAATTGAGTGATTTTGAAACTCTACTGGCATTATTAGGACTTTTTATTGTTCCAATTGCTTGTTGGGTTGGAATTCCATATTTAAAATTATTTCGAAAGACCGAGAGAAAGTAATTGGCCTCTTCTATTTCTCTCGAATTCCGAAACTCACATGTGGGACTGGTTATCTAACGTTATATAACGGGAGGAGTTTCTATGAAAAGGATTGGAGAAACTAAAATCGGGAAGTTAACGCCTAAACCCTATATAACCTACCCCTTAATCCGACTTCCGCCACACTTAGCCGACGTAATCGGTAAAAAGCCCAAATCTTCGAGACCGAATACGAAGGAAGGAAAGCTTTTTGATAGTTGTAGCCGAGGAAGTTATAAAACCCGATAATAGTCTTGCCTTGGAAAAACGTTTAGAAGACCCCGAACGCAAATTAGAAGAATACCTTAAGACGACCAAAAATTCAACTGAAACCGACCCTTATTTTCATAAAAAAGATGCGCGAGCCGGGATTCGAACCCGGGTTAACGGCTCGGAAAGCCGTTGTCCTACCACTAGACTACTCGCGCTTGTAAGCTGATACCCTCCATTCTGAATATAATACTTTCCCTCTGATAATTTCCCTCTTTCTAGCCTCTCTATCTTCTCCTCAAGCAGTTTCAACCTTTCTTCAATATCCGCATGCTCACTTTTTTGTACACCAAAGTATACACTCACATCCCCATCCGCCTCCTTGCTCTCACTGAACCTAATCAATATTGTGTCCTCATCCACCTTCCAAATGTGCGCAAACTTCCCCGCCTTCTCTTTTAGCTTTACTGGTAGCCTTATTATTGCCAATTCTGCTCCCTTTCTTGGACTTACTTTCCCAACTTTTACCCTTCCAATATACCTTCCCATGGTGTACACTTGTTGTTCAACATATTTAACTATTTCTACCCTTCATCTTCATCGATCCCAGATATAAACTCTGTTACTCACCCTAAATCTTAAAATCTTAATACAATTGCTAGTTATTTTATACCATCTACTTTAACCTTTATAAATCATTGAAGGATTAAACTCTTCTCCTAAGCTCCTAAATGCGCTTTCGATATCTTCTAATTCTTTTTTTTCTTCTCTTACCTGTTTATCCAAAACTTCCAGTTTGCCGTTTAAAGTACTAATCTCTCCATATTTTTCAAGCAATGGACTCATATCATCAATTACTAATTTTAAATAAACTAGTTGTTCAAACACATTGGTTGCGTTTTTAGATTTTTCTATATCTCTTTCAAACACTTTTTTCGCTTCATTAAACTCATTCACGTCTTTAATTGCCTGTTCTTTAACTGTGTTATACTCGTCTCCTAATTTGGTATATTTTCCCCAAATTTCATTGTAATCATCTTGGAGATCTAGAAATCTTCTTACCTCTCTCGGATCGTATATCCGATATTTGGAATAGAAGTAATTTGAGCTGTTATTATAAGGCACAATAGTACCTTTTTTAACATCGCATACCACGTATTTTCCCGGTTGAACTTCTGCTAAAATCCATGAGTAATTCCACTTGTACCATGGAAGCCCTTTCTCATTTATATCGCCAATAACTATTTTCGCATCAATTCCCTTTATTTTAAGAGTTCGCCAAAAACCTATTGATAAATCAAATACATCTAGACCATCTATAGATGTATTGCTGTATTCTCTCAAGAGTCCTCTAATTATTTCAAGTTTGGTCGCATTATGCGGCTTAGTTATGTTATGTGTCAGTTCTGAAACCTGTGTAGATATCGGAGTTACATTTGGTGTATATCTCAGATTATCTTCAACTTTAGCAGGTTCTTTCCCACTGCAACCAGCAAACAACACTAAAAAAGCCACACATAACACCAATATCACAAACCTATCTACTCTCATTTTTGCCACCACACAATGGGTTCATTTTAGATCAATTCTATAAAATATAAAGCTTTCTAACAAACAAAATTTATCACCATTATATTTTTTAATCAATCAATCCATTCTTTTCTAGTCAACTTTGCGCCTTTTTATTCCTCTTTCCCTCTATTCTACTATTCTCCCATTAATCAATACTGGCAATTTCCAAGTTCCGTAATCTGTTCTCTCCCAGTAACTATCCAGAACCGCCTCAAAAGTAATCTTATCTCCTTTAGAGTAGGACGTTAGTTTCTCTTTCTGATCAGGCAGTAATTTAACTACAACCGTACTTGATGCTGCAACGCTCGTAAACCTCACGATCATCTTGTCCCCTTTTTCTGATACTGAATCAACCTGACCGCTCCATTTTACGCACTTTCCTTTATATTCCTTGAACTTCTCTTTTTTCTGCAATGATGTATACTTACTGTATGGTGAGAACATGCTCCAAAAATCATAAAATTTCAAATCGATGCACTCTACGTTTTCAGTTGCCGTAGGTGTTGCAGTTTGCGTTTTATTTCCTCCACCAAACAAAATCCCCAATACAATCAAAGCAACAAAAATGTAAACAACATACCCAAACCAACGCACAATCCTCCTCTTACTCCCTATCAACGGTAATTTTTGCCTTACCCCATGATGTATATCTGATTTTTCTGTTATATAGTTTTTACCCAACATATTAGTATCTAATGTTCAATGTCAATTGTAAGCAAAACAAAACTCGCAATTCTAAAAGAACTATCAAAACAACCACTTCATGGTTACGCTCTTTCTAAAAGGCTCAATGTTACCATTTCCTCTATTTATGCCCACCTCTCTGAACTTGAGGAATATGGCTTCGTTACCCACCAAACGTCAGATAGGCGTAAGCTCTACTCCCTCACTACTAAAGGTAAAAAGCTGCTCCAACTTTTAAAAAAATAATTCTCTACCTTAATCTCACTTCTCTCATTCTTCCCAATATTATTCACAATGCTATTCAACCGGTATCCGATTCTCTGGGGATATATCCCACCACTTACTGGGACTTTCGATCTCGTAAACTGCTCTTGGATAAAGAGCAACACATATGTATCCGTGAATCGGGCAATCATTGCGTGTAAGTTTAGGTGGGTAAGGGCATATACATTTACCCTCTCTCCTCACAAAAGCGTAGCCAATAAACACTTGGAAAGGCATATCTGGATGGGGGCCATGTACCTCCCATACCTTTTCCGTGTCCATAACTAAACCCCGTTTTTTCAGTCTTCTTTTAATCTTCCTAACTATTTCAACATCGTATTCCAAATCAAGAAACCCCATCTCAACCACCCCCATCAACTTCTTTATTTTGTGATTTTTTATTTTTTCCATG
>QMZD01000053.1 GCA_003662985.1 Archaeoglobales archaeon
AACTTGGTAGTATACCAGAAGTATGAACATAACAGAAATAAACAGATGAAATTTAAGCTTAGGTAGCATGAGGATAGAAGGTTACGAGTTCGGGAGAATAGTCGTGGACGGAAAGAAATTCACTTCAGATGTGATAGTAGGTAGTGATAACGTTATAAACTCGAGCTGGTGGAGAAAGGAAGGTCATCGTGTTCATAAAGAGGATGTTCAGGAAATCTTGGCCTACAATCCTGAGATCGTGGTTTTCGGCACGGGCTATTATGGTATCGTGAAGGTTGAAAAGGAGGTAGAGGATCTGTTTGGGAAAAAGGGAATCAAAGTGGAGAAAATGAAGTCTGGAGAGGCTGTAAAAAGGTTTAATGAGCTTTTAAAGCAGGGAAAGCGAGCTGTGCTCGCAATACATCTCACCTGCTAGCTTGGAGTCTGTGATTTAACTGCACACAACACCAGATTCCAAAGCCTTATATAATCCCCCTTACCCCCATTTCTCATGGGTTCGTATGAGGATGTGCTTGGCAAGCTTGAGGCTGAGGTGGTTAGACATAACAGTTTTTACAAAAATTCCCTCCCTCTTATAGCCAGCGAGAACCTCACATGCTCAATTACAAGAAAATACTATTCTAGTGATCTTGGCCATAGGTATGCGGAGGGAAAGATCGGAGAAAGATTCTATCAGGGTTGTGATGCGATAGATGAGATAGAGCAGCTCGCATTGGATTTAACGAAAAAACTTTTTAAAGCTGAGCATGCGAACGTTCAGCCCATAAGTGGTGTTGTTGCAAACATAGCCGCTTTTTTTGCTCTTACAAAACCATCCGATTTAATTATGGCCATTTCCGTTCCCTGTGGGGGACATATTTCACATGACAGATTCTCGGCTGCTGGAATAAGGGGGTTGAAGGTTGAGTACTATCCCTTCAATGTCGAAGAAATGGAGATAGATGTTGATGAAACAAAAAGGGTGGCGAGAAAATTAAAACCAAGGGTTTTCGTCCTTGGTTCAAGTCTTATCCTCTTTCCCCAGCCAGTTAAAGAATTGGCAGAACTTGCATCTGAGTTTAATTCTAAAGTACTTTACGATGCAAGTCACGTTCTTGGCTTGATAGCTGGTGGAGAATTTCAGGATCCTCTTAGAGAGGGAGCGGACGTTGTCACAGCCTCTACCCACAAAACATTCTTTGGGCCACAGAGAGCAATCATACTCTCGAAAAAAGAGCTTGCTGAGGAGGTGGATAAGGCTGTCTTCCCGGGAGTTGTCAGCAATCACCATCTCAACACGTTGGCAGCCTTGGTAGTATCTCTTGCCGAGATGCTGGAGTTTGGAAAAGATTACGCATCTCAGGTTGTTAAAAATGCTAAGAGGCTTGCGGAAAAGCTCTATGATTTGGGATTCAAGGTTATAGGTGAGAGCAGAGGGTTCACAGCCTCACATCAGGTAGCTGTGGATGTGAGTGATTTGGGTGGAGGTTCAAAGGTTGCAAAGTCTTTGGAAAGGATAAACATAGTTCTTAACAAGAACCTCCTTCCTTGGGATGACGTCTCAAAATCTCCTGATCCCTCTGGAATAAGAATTGGTGTGCAAGAAGTAACTAGACTTGGGATGAAAGAAGATGAAATGGAGGAAATAGCCGAGATAATCCATTCTCGCCTTGTCAAGGGGGATGGTGAAGTCGAATTAAGGCAAAGGGTCAGGGAACTTAAGCAAAAGTTCAGCACAATAAAATATACATTCGAGGAGGAAGAGGCTTACGTGTGGGGATGAAATTGTTAAATCAATCAATTTTCAATCCTCGTCTCTCCTCTTGAAAATATTGGGAAAATTAGAAAAATATTTAAAATGCACCACCCACCCCGCTCCACCTTAAGAAAACTTTAAATCTCAATTGATAAAACCGTGATGGGGAAAAAACTCGAACTCACTCAAATCATCAAAAATCATAAAAAGAAGTTCATGATAATAGGGGTAAAAATTAATTGAGAAAACTTAAAAACCCCATCCGAATCAATCGTACAACGGCCTGTTGTGAGAACATGATGCTGGAAAAACTAATCGAAAGAAAAGAGCAACTTGAAAATGAACTTCAGGAACTTGCTAAAAAACGTGATAGCCTTAACAGAGCTGCGAGGGAGTACGCTGATAAAAGGGATGAGCTCAATGCCGAATTCAAAGAACTTCTTGCCAAGGTAAAGGAAATCAAGGAAAAGAGAGATGAGTACAATCAGAAAGCTAAGGAGATGAAAGCAAAGAGAAATGCCGTTCATAGGGAGATAGACAAGCTGTATAGGGATCTCGACAAGCTTAGAAGGAGTCTCGACAAAGGTGGAAGACCTTTGGGAGAAATTGAGAAGGAAATCAGGAAGCTCGAATTCAAACAGCAAACTGCTGTACTCACAATCGACAAAGAGAGGGCCCTCGTCGAAAGGATTGCCAAGCTTAAGAAGGAGCTTGAAGAGAGAAAAGACCAGCTTGAAAGACACGAGGAATTTAGAAAACTGATTACCAAGATAAGGGAGTTGAAAGAGGAAGCAAGAAAGCTTCACCAGCAGATGCTCGAATACGTTGAAAAAGCCGATGGCTACCATGCGGAGATGACGAAGACATTCAAAATAATCGATGAAAAAAGGAGTGAAGCGGATAAAATGCATGAAAATTTCATAAACAGCAAGAAAGAGGCAGATAGACTCCATAACGAGACTATAAAAATCAGAAAGGATCTAAAAGATCTTGATAAGGTTATAAAAGCCTTAAAGGCAAAGCAGGCTAAGAGCAAGGTTGACAGGGAAAAAGAAGAGTTGATGAAAAGAGCTAGAGAAGTTTACGAGATGTTCAGGAAGGGAGAAAAGCTGGAAACGGAAGACTTACTCCTCCTTCAGAGAGCTGGTCTGATTTGATTTTGGTCTAACTTTACCCCAGTCTGAGCACCTCGTAAATAAACCTGTTCACCTCGTAAACAGGCGAGCTATACTTTTTCCCATAGACTTGGAAGGAGTTCCCACAGCCAGAGAAAGGGCTGATTATTCCTGCTCCCTTTAGCTCCGAAATCACGACCCCTCCATCTCTTCCGTATTTATGGCATATTTCGGAGATCGTGCTTCCGTAGACAAGTAGGTTTTCGGCCCCATCAAATATTTCATGGACAATCCTAACGAAATCTTTGACGTTCTTTTCTCCAATTTTTTTGAAGTAACTTATTATAGCATCCTCAAGGTTAACTTCGCCTTTTTCAGAAATCTCAGAAAAGATGAACCGGATGATATATGGGATCTCGAGTTTATCGGTGGTTGAACTTAAAATCCTGCTTTTCCATGAAAGAGAATCGCTTATCGAACTTAGAGGGAGAGCGAGTTTAAAGTGGGTGAGAGTTAAAAAAACTTCAAAATCATCAGGATTAGGGTTCTTAATCTCTATTGTTCCATTTCTACTGTTTTTAAGAATTAAATCAATGGCTTTCCTAGAGTATTCATCGTCACCAATTATTTTCTCTGCAATTTTCAGGTTTATCCTGTGCATTTTTACTCTCTTCAATCCATTATCACGAGAGCCCCATAAGGACATGCTTCAACGCAGGCGTAGCATTCCTGACATTTTTCCGCATCTATCTTCGCAACCTTAGACCCATTCCGGATTATCGCCCCGTATTTGCAAACCTTATCGCATGTCCTGCATCCTTGGCAGTTTAAAACCGCTATTGTCATGGCTTAAACCTTCAATTTCAATTCTGTTTCTGATTCTTTTTTATCCATTTCTATAAACTCTTGAATTACTTTTTTCATCCTATAGTACCATCTATCCAGCAGACTATTCATTTCGCTGGCGATTTTTTCTGTGTTCTCTACGCTGTAGAGATAGTAATATCCACCATCGTCCAGTATCTTTTTCTCTCTTGTCACCAAACCGGCAACCATCATCTTTTGGAGGGATTTGTAGATGGAATTCTCTCCTTTTCCCAATTCCCTGCTTAAAACATCAATTCTTGCAGAATTAAGCCTCCTTAGGACGTTAAATACTTGGATATCTGCTTCATTCAGGCCATAGAAGCACTCAAGCACATTATCACAGTTCAGCCGGATGATGACTTCTTTAATAGATTTCATATTTCATTGTTCTATCTTTTCAAGAGCTTTCTCGATTTCAAGTCTCACCGCACTCTCAGGCATTGCACCGATAAACGTGTTTACGATCTCACCATCGTAGAACATCATAACTGTCGGAATGCTGAAGATACCAAATCTCGCCGCAATGTTTGGGTTCTCATCTGTATTCAGTTTTGTAAACTCCACCTTTCCGTTGTACTCTTTTTCAAGTTTTTCCAATACCGGAGTTAACATCCTGCATGGCATACACCATGGTGCCCAGAAATCAACCACAACGAGCTTTTTTTTCTTTATTTCATCCTCGAAGTTTCCTTCATTCAGGTCTTTCATATATCATCACCCCTTTCTAAGTTGATGAATTTAAGCAATTCTAACTCGCCCTTAACCTCTCCACTATCATTTCCAGCTCAAACAGTCTTGGAACTCCAAGCATTACAGCTTCGTCATTAATTATCAAGGCGGGAACCCCTCTTATTCCAAATTTTACAGCCTCTCTCAACCCCTCATCTGTATTCACCGGAATTTCCATGGCTATCACATCTCTGTTTTTCTCCATGTATCTCCTCACGACGTCTGCTGCCATTGGGCAGTATGGGCATGTTGGAGAGGTTAGTAATTTTATCGTTATTAACTTTCCCATATTCACATCACCAACGTCTAGCGTTGACCTGATATATAAACTTTTACCGGTTTTTTAAAGTTCATTAAAAATCGTTCTCTATCGCGAATATATTGTAAGGATATCACCATCGTAAAGTATGTGATCCAGTCCCACCCTCTGCCCGTCGAATCTCACGGAAGGGCCACGAACCTTTGCGTACTTGAAGTTCTCGTACATTTTTCTATGAAGTTTTTTACAAACATCTCCAACTGTTGAACCCCTCCGAACGATCATCGGTTCATCCATATTCGCTTTGCCTCCGGGTGGTTTTAGGTAGATTCTTATGAAGTCTAGTTTCTCGTATATTTTCTTCGAAAGCAAATCCAGATTGACTCTCTTTTCAGCTGAAACTGGCAAAACATCGTCAGAAAGCTCAGGCTGGTACAGATCGATCTTGTTGACGACAACTATAGCTGGGATGTAAACCCTGTTTCTCAGCACAGCATCGATTAGTCTCTCAACGGTGACATCCTCTCTGATGAGAACCTCGGCGTTGTGAATCTTGTACTCTCTCAATACCTCAACTATCGTTCTCTCATCGAGGGAAAGGGGTACGGTAGAGGTTATCTTTATACCTCCCCTATCCCTCTTTTTCACGTAGACCTCTGGAGGTTTTTGATTGAGTCTTATTCCTCCATTGTAGAGTTCCTTTTTAATTATCTCGATTGAATGGAGATTAAAGGGGTCAGCTAAGATTATCACGAGGTCTGAACTCCTGACTGCCGATATAATCTCCCTCCCCCTACCTTTACCTCTCGAAGCCCCCTCAACGATGCCTGGGAGGTCTATTATTTGAATCTTCGCGCCATTGTATTCGAGCATCCCGGGTACAGGCTTTAGGGTTGTGAAATCGTATATTCCGACTTCGCTTTTCGCCCCAGTCAGAGCATTGAGGAGAGAAGACTTTCCGACTGATGGAAATCCCACTATTACAGCGGTTGCATCACCCTCTTTTTTAATTGCAAAAGCTGGTTTTCCAGACTTCTTTACCTGTCTTTCAGCTTCCTCTCTAAGCCTTGACAGCTTCGCCTTGAGTCTGCCTATGTGATGTTCTGTGGCTTTGTTGTAGGGAGTGTTTTTTATCTCCTCTTCGAGCTGTTTTATCTGCTCCTCAATGCCCATCTGCACGGAAATGGGGGGAATGGTAAAAAAGTTTTTTCAAGCCTCAATGACACCCGAATTTGACTTGGATTTGATACCCCAACTCTTAAAATCTCAGCATCCAATCTCTTTTATGCTCATTTTCATCGGCACGGGAATCTGGGATGAAATGGATATAAGTCTGAGGGGCTTGGAAGCAGCCAAAAATGCGGATGAGGTTTATGCAGAGTTCTATACCTCAAAACCCGCGACAAATGCTAAGAAATTAAGTAAACTACTGGGTAAAGAGGTTAGAGTTTTAGAACGAAGTGATTTAGAGGAGAACAGCATAGAAATCGTAAAAAAAGCGAGGGAAATTGACATCGCCATCCTGATTCCGGGAGATCCGATGATTGCCACGACGCATGCGGCAATAAGGGTTCAGGCAAAACAGAATGGAGTGGAAACGAAGATAATCCACTCTTCGAGCATCATCAGTGCGGTATGTGGGATAACCGGCCTTCATAACTATCGATTTGGGAAGTCTGCAACTATAAGCTATCCCTATGGTGTGATTTCATCCTTTCCTGCTGAAACTGTAAAGATCAACCAAAAGATAAACGCCCACACTCTGCTCTTCCTTGACCTCCATCCCGAGCCAATGAAAATCGATGAGGCCATTTCAATTTTAGAGAAATCTGATAGAGAACTCTTAAATCTCTTCGCGGTTGGAATAGCTAGAGCAGGATCGGAAGGCTGCGTAGTGAAATGTGATAGACTAAAAAATCTGAAAAAATTCGAATTTGGCCCTCCAATGCATGTACTGGTTATTCTAGCCCCAAAAATCCATATTACTGAATTCGAATATCTGAAAGAATTTGCAAACGCTCCATCAGAACTTGAGGCTATTGTAGAATAATCTGTTGTATCTCCACAAAGAAGTTCAAAAATAAAAGACTTATTTTTCATTAACACTGTAAAATTATATTTTGTTAGTACTAAAAAAATATTTAGAAAAGATATATATACTCTGGAGAACAAACAATATATTTGGTGGCGGATATGCAGAACCATATCCGTAGATCTGAGGTCTCTCTTCCCAGGGCCGATGAGGCTGCAAAAATTCATGAGGTGATTTACTATCTCAAGAGATTATTTGAGAACCCGGTTGCTAAAAATTTAATCTCAAAAATCTCAACTCCAAAAAGACTTGAAAAGATTCTCTCCATTTATTGTGGTATTGATGAGCCCTCGGGAATTAAAGAGAAAATTTATGCAAAAGGAATTACTGAACTAATTGCAAAGGCAGCGGAGAAATTCGATATTGATGAAAACCTGCTTAGGGAAGGATTGAAAGATCCGTACTATAGGAGAGGAGTTGCGAACGTTGTTGCGGGGATAGCAAAATATGGTATAACCGTACCTCAAAAACTCTACGCCCCGTTTTTGGTCGTCTGGAATTTCACCAGAAAATGTAATCTTCGCTGCAAGCACTGTTACGCTAACGCTGGAAAAGCTGATGATGAACTCTCGTTTGCCGAGAAGCTCGAGTTGGTAAGACAGCTCGATGATGCAGGAGTAGTTGCGATATCCTTTTCTGGTGGAGAACCACTCATCCATAGAGATTTCTGGAAGGTAGCAAAATTCGCTGCTGACCTCGGTTTTCATGTCAGCGTTGCCACGAATGGTACCCTTATCACCCCTGAAGTTGCAGAGAGGATGAAAGAGATAGGAGTGAACTACGTTGAGGTGAGCTTGGATGCGGCAACTCCCGAAATCCATGATAGCTTTAGGGGTGTGGAGGGGGCTTTTGATAGAGCTTTGGAAGGAATCAAGAATTGTGTAAAAGCGGGAATCCAAACGGGAATTGCTACAACGGCTACGAAGCTCAACATTTTCGAGATTCCTGAAATAATTTCGCTTGCAGAAGACCTTGGCGTTTATAGACTGGTTGTTTTCAACTTTATACCCACTGGAAGAGGCAAGGAAATTACAAAGCTTGACCTCAATGTAGATGAAAGAAAATGGCTCCTCGAACTCCTCTATGATGCCCTGCAGAAAAGCCATCTGCAGGTTCTCTCCACTTCACCTCTCTATGCAGTTGTTGCGGTCGAGAAGGTTCTTCAGGGAAAAGGTAAAAGAATGACACCCACCCACTTTGCAGACGTTTGTATGCCATCTGACAGCGCTCTTGTACTATCAGATTTTCTAGGTGGGTGTGGTGCAGGCAGGCTTTATTGTGGGATCCAGCCAAATGGAGACATCACACCATGTGTCTTTATTCCTGTTGTAGTCGGAAATTATCGGAGGGGTTTTCTGAAAATATGGCAGGAAAATAGCATACTTGAGTCTTTGAGGGATAGGGATAGCCCTGATTATGCCTGCAAAGACTGTGATTTCAAGTATATCTGCGGTGGCTGTAGGGCGAGAGCGTATGGATACTTTGGTGACCTTAAAGGTATGGATCCAGGGTGTTTCATCGGCTCTGCGGATGTTTAATCAATTAATTAAATTAATTTTTAATTAAATCTTTTAATTTTTTGAATTTATCTTACTATTTTAGTTAAAAATCGTTGACTTAATTAAATTAGCTTTGAGGCAATCAACTTTTGCTTTAGATCACGCTTCGACTATTTCCCCTCTTTTTATCCTATAGACGATATCTGCAAAGCTCTTGACGTGGGAAATATTTGACTCTGCAAGAAGAACGGATATTCCCTCGTTTTTCATCTCTTCTATTCCATTTGCAAATCTTGACCGAACGATTGGGGCCAAACCCTCCAACGGCTCATCAAGTAAAACGAGTGATGGGCTGGTTGCAAGTGCCCTCGCTATGGCCACCATCTTCTGTTGGCCACCACTGAGTGTGTAGGCGAGTCTGTGAGTCTGATCTTTTAGTTCAGGGAAGATTCTGAAAACTCTTTCTGCAATCTCCTCATCGCTGATGCCAAGTATTTTAGCCGGAAAGGTTACGTTCTCCCAGACCGTAAAATCTGGATAAAGTCTTCTATCTTCTGGAGCGTAGCCGATTCCAA
>QMZD01000054.1 GCA_003662985.1 Archaeoglobales archaeon
AGAAAAGCAAAGTTTGTAGCTGTTATCGCTTATTTTGATGGAAATGATGTAAGTACGTTCAAGGGAGAGGTCAGCGGGGAAATTGCAATGGAAAAAAGAGGGGAGAAGGGCTTTGGCTACGACCCGATCTTTGAGTATGAAGGCAGGACATTCGCAGAAATGGGAGAGGAGAAGAATGAGGTATCTCATCGAAGGAAGGCCTTGGAGGGTTTTTTCTCCTCTCTTAGCGCTTGAACTCTAACTGCAAAAAATTTTTAAGTTGCGGTCTTTCTCTTTTGAAGAGACATTCAAAAGGTGATGTTCATGGCGAGAATGCACGCAAGAAGAAGAGGAAGTTCAGGATCAAAGAGGGTTTATCGTGATTCTCCTCCTGAATGGGTAGATTTAACACCGGAAGAGGTGGAAAAGAGGATAGTCGAGCTTTACAACGAGGGATACGAGCCAAGCATGATCGGGATGATTCTTAGAGATAGATATGGTGTTCCATCGGTCAGGCAGGTTACAGGGAAGAAGCTTGTAAAGCTGCTTAAGGAGAAAGGGTTCGAGATTGAATATCCAGAGGATTTAAAGTCGCTCATCAAGAAGGCACTGAACCTCAGGAAGCATCTCGAGATTCATAAAAAGGACTTTCACAACAAAAGGGGTCTGCAGCTAATCGAAGCTAAGATCTGGAGGTTGTCGAGCTACTATAAAGAGAAAGGATATCTACCAAAGGATTGGAGCTACGATCCAGAGAAACTAAGAATAGCTCTGAGAAAATAGCTGTAGAGAAAGTAGTGTGTAGGTTCTTTGATTATTCTTTAATTTGAATATGATCCGGGTACTATCTTACACCACCCATACATAATTCATTTGTCGCTAATAGCTCGCTAGTAGCGGCCTAAAACTGTAGATCCAAAATTCAACTTTTATTACATTTCTGGAAATTACAGGTTACAAAAACTCACAACTCATCCGTCCACTACTTACTAATCCCCCACTAATCCCTTACCCTCCTCAGGAACCAGACCTCCATTTTTATACAGTTTTGAGCTTCGCATTCAAACTCTTTGCAGCCAAAACAGGGCGGAAGACCTGTGAGATCCTCCATCCTTTCCATTATCTGCTGTAAGCTCAGTTCTTCCTCTTTCTCCTCTTCAATTTCAGCATCAGCTGGAACTATCTTGAACGTTTTGACACCATCAACAACAACTTCAAGTCTCCGGATGATATCTTCTTTTTCAAGTTTCCTGAGTATCCTAGAGCATTTACTGCTGTCTATATTCAGTTCCTTCCACAAATCTTTCTGAAGAATAGAGCCTTTTTTCTCTAATATCTGAATTATCTCGTCTCTAGTATCCATTCCGACTTACTCTCCCCTTTCTACTCAAATGGCTGAATTAGAATGACATTGTTTCCTCTAAGAACGATATGACCAAGATTTCTTACCTTCTCGTCGTTCTTGTACTCGACGGCATTGCTGAGATGCAAGTTCATGTAGTCGTCGACACTCTCAAGTTTTCCCACTAGATCACTTTCCTCGCCTTTCATCTCCACCTTGATCATTTTTCCTATCAAGGACTTCACCATCTGGTTTGGAAGCATTTTTTGACCACCTCTTTTTATAACGATTAATCTCCAGATTTGCTGGCATTTTTTCCTAACCATATCCAATTATGCATCCAAATATTTTAGCATTATGGTCTTTGGGAGCAGATTTAAGATGGGTTTTAGTTCCTTTTTGTTCCTCTATCAAAAATTGTAAATATCCCCCGACAAACCCGTGTGTATGAGAATTCTTGTCACGGGAGGGGCTGGATTTATCGGTAGTCATGTTGTCGACAAGCTCATCGAGATGGGCAATGAAGTTGTTGTGTATGATAACCTCTCTTCCGGTAAGATCGAATTCGTTAACGAAAATGCCGAATTTGTAAGGATGGATTTAGTAAAAGATGTGGATAAAATCGAGCTAAAAAATTTTGACGAAGTGTGGCATCTCGCCGCAAATCCAGATGTAAGGATTGGAGAGCAATCCCCATCTAAAATCTACGAGAACAACATCCAGGCAACCTACAATTTGCTAGAGGCAATGAGAAAGGCTGGAGTTAAAAGGATGATTTTCACTTCTACCTCGACTGTTTATGGGGAAGCTGAAATTCCAACCTCAGAAGACCATCCTACATATCCCATCTCCATCTACGGAGCCTCAAAACTCGCGTGTGAAGCTCTCATCCTCTCTTACTGTCACACTTTTGACATACAGAGCTGGATCTATAGATTCGCTAACGTTATCGGAAGGAGGAGCAATCATGGAGTTATATTTGACTTCATCCATAAACTCCTCAAGAACCCGGAGAAGCTGGAGATCCTTGGAGATGGTGAGCAGAATAAATCCTACATCTACATTGATGACTGCGTGGAGGCTATGCTCCATGGTTTAAAGGCGAATGAGAAGATCAACATCTTCAACATAGGGAGTGACGATCAGATCAAGGTGAAGAAGATTGCAGAGATAGTCAGCAAGGCGATGGGCCTGGATCCAGAGTTTGTTTTTACTGGAGGGAGGAGAGGCTGGAAGGGAGACGTACCCGTGATGTTCCTTTCGAATGAGAAACTGAAAAAACTTGGCTGGAAGCCGAGATACAACTCTGAAGATGCCGTGAAAATGACAGTTAAGGATTTGCTTGAAGAAATAGAGATTGGAGACAATAAGATAATAAAATAAAATATGAAAATATAAAAAGACTCAAACTGAATTGGGTGGCTTAAATCCTTGAACCTATGTAGAACTACTTGTCATTTGCCTTTGCCTTTTCTTTTTTCTGCGAATTCTTCCAGAAGCAGTCTCTCCACATCGATTCCGTGGGACTCTTTAACCACGTTGAGGACGAGCATTGTGTAGGTTTTTACGACATGTTCCATCCCTGCAACCCTTTTAACAAAACTATTCAGAGTTTCTCGATCTCTGAACTTGGCAACCAGCATCATATCGAACTCTCCGGTGACATCGTACAATGCTGTGACATAGGGCTCTTTTGCAATTTTTTCTTCAATCTCAACAAGGTGTCCACCCTCAGCTGTGACACCAATTACCGCTATGAGATTAAATCCAAGTTTTGAGTGGTCGATAACGGGAATGAACCTCTCAATAACTCCGATCCTTCTCAGCTTGTTTATCCTGTTGTAAACTGTTCCCTCGGCAACTCCTAGCTTTTCCGCAATCTCCCTTAGACTTTTTCTCGCATCATCCTGAAGCTCGACAAGAATTTTAATGTCAAGGGCATCAAGCTTATCTGCCATGATTCTTCTTAAACTTTGAAATATTTTTAATTTTCTATGTTCAAATTTCAGATTTTTCAAATAAAATTCAGAAGTTGGATTGGGTACTTAAAAATTTTTAGCATTGGTAGCTATTTTTTCAGGCACAAACTTTGTGCCGTAGTAGATTACTCCATCTTCACCATCTTCGAAGTACTTTCTGAAGGTCTTCACAACCCTCATCCCAACCTCGATCTCTTCAGGATTACAGACAACTTGTGAAGTTATTATTGGCCCATCATCCAGCTCTATCAGCGCAACGATATACGGCTTGTTGAGTTTAAATTCGTCAGGAGTGTCGTGTACGATCGTGTAGCTCAAAACCTTGCCTCTCCCATTGAACCTCTGCTCCTTTATCTTGCTCCTCCTTCTGCAAATCGGACAGAAGTTCCTCGGTGGATAGAATTTAGAACCACAGTTCTCACAAACGCTTCCGACGATATCGTATCTGTATTTTATTTTCCTCCAGAATCTTGGAATCATCCTATCACCTCTTTCAACCATCCAACCTATCCGATTTCGTAGATCGTAACAACCGCTGTGGCTCCGGTTCCGCCGATGTTCAGCGAGAGCCCCGTTTCAGCTTCAACCTGCCTTTTTCCAGCTTTACCACGAAGCTGGTATGTGATCTCGACAGCCTGTCTGATTCCGGTGGCTCCTATTGCATGTCCGCATGCCTTCAAACCACCGCTGGGGTTTGTCGGGAGCGATCCTTTCAGCGAGGTGATTCCTTCCCTTATTAACTCCGCTCCCCTTCCTTTTTCAACAAATCCTAGATCTTCATAAGCGATGAGCTCTGCTATCGTGAAAGAATCATGAAGTTCGACAACGTCAATATCCTCCGGCGTTAACCCTGCTTGGCCGTAAGCCATCACAGCCGCTATTCTGACGGCCCTCATTGTTGTTATGTCCTCCCTGTTTTGGAGGGCAAGGTAGTCACTCGCCTGAGTACATGCTTTGATGTAAACCGGGCTATCCGTGTATTCCTTAGCAACCCTTTCGTTCGCAAGGATTATTGCAGCTGCGCCATCGCTTAAAGGTGCGCAATCGAGCAATCTAAGAGGTTCAGCCACGAAGGGGGAATTTAAAACATCGTCAACGCTTATCTCCCTCCTAAACTGTGCTTTTGGATTCAATACTCCATTCTTGTGATTCTTAACGCTTATCAGGGCAAGATCCTCGGGAGTCGTACCATACCTTGTAAAATGCATCCTGGCCATCAAGGCATACAAGGCTGGGATCGTAGCACCGACGAAGCCTTCCCACTCCCTGTCGGCAGAAGATGCCATGATATCGGTTGTCATCTCGGAACCCACATCCGTAACTTTTTCCGCTCCTGCAGCGATCACAACGTCATGAAGGCCTGAGGCTACGGAGAGATACGCCTGCCTTAGGGCAAGTCCCCCACTCGCATCTGCACCCTCGACCCTAGTAGAAGGTATTCCCATCTCTGAGAGTCCGGAATAATCTGCTATTAGTGCAGCTATATGTTCTTGGGCAAGGTATCTACCTCCACTCATGTTTCCCACATACATCGCTTCAATCTCCTTCCCCTCAAGCCCCGCATCCTCAAGGGCATCGATTCCCGCTCTCAAAACTATCTCCCTGAAACCTTTATCCCATAGCTCCCCGAATTTACTCTGACCAACACCTATAATCGCAACTCTCTCCATCCTTTCACCCCTTTAGTCTTATCTTCTTCCTTAGCTTCAAATACGTGCCGTAGTCGACTGTTATTCCACTGTTTATCTTATCCCAGACGGCCGGGACTCGGGGGTAGTTCTCTATTAGATCTGTCACGTTGAAGATGAAAGCATCACTTCCAGCCCCTGACCCAAAGGAAACAAGCAAAATCTTGTCTCCTGGCTTTGCTATGTCGAGAACAGCGGAAAAACCGATTACAGAAGAGCCCGAATAGGTGTTTCCTATATAACCGACAACCAGTCCTTGAGCTATCTGCTCCTTTGTGAAACCAAGAATCCTTGCTGCTCTAACGGGAAACTTGCCATTTGGCTGGTGAAAAACTGCATAGTTAAAATCCGATGGCTTATAGCCTGTTTTCTCCATGATCTGTGTCGCAGCCGAGGTGACGTGTCTGAAGTATGCTGGAATACCAGTGAATCTTCCTCCATGGCTTGGATACGGCTGTCCCTCTCTTCTCCAGAAATCGGGGGTATCAGAGGTGAAGGATAGGGTTTCCTCAATTTCAGCTATGACTCTTTTTTTTCCCACAACGAAGGCAGCTCCTCCCGCTGAAGCTGAGTATTCGAGTGGATCACCGGGAGCACTCTGGCTCGTGTCGGCGCCTATAGCCAAGCCGAATTCGATCATTCCTGACTTGACCATTCCCATACATGCCTGAATGCCAGCGGTTCCTGCTTTGCATGCGAATTCAAAGTCACCTGCGTGAAACCTGTTTCCACATCCAATCGCATCGCCCACTATGGTTGCAGTCGGTTTTACAACATAGGGATGACTCTCAGATCCTACAAAAATAGCTCCAATTCTCTCAGGATTTATTTCTCCTCTCTCAATTGCCTCTCTTGCCGCCTCGACGGATATGGTAGCTGTATCCTCATCGAGATCTGGAACGCTCTTTTCGTAAACGCCTAAACCCGCTTTTACGTTGTCAGGATTCTCACCCCAGACTTTAGCTATTTCTTCAACGCTGAGCCTGAATCTTGGTATATAAGTCCCATAAGAAACAATGCCTGCTCTCATCAAACAAACCTCCTCAGATTCCTTATTATTTCGTCGATAGGGGTTTTAGAAACTATCAAAGGGATTCTTTCAACCTCAGAAATCTTTATTGCAATATCATCCACATCTCCCGGTCTCAATCCGTGGAGAACAATCAAAGCTGGTTTGAATGCAGCAACTCTCACGGCAACAAGAGGAGATCGGCCAGAAGATACTTTTGTGAAAATCATCGCTCTTTCTGACGTAAATCCGTAGAGTTTGTAGAAGTCATAGGAGTTTAGTTTAAGAATTGCATCAAGGCTATCTATAATCGTATGTCCGTTTACATTCTTCTCGAATCTGTTAACAGGGATACCATTTATCATTTCAACAAACTCATGGAAGGCGACGGGTTTTTCGTATTCAAGCATATCGAGAATCACATCCAAATTGAAGCCGTAAAGCAGATCTCTGTACTTTGAAAGAGTTGTATATCCGCGTTCTGCATCGATGGCAACCAAGGCCTCAATTAATCTTCTTATAAAAGCTATGCCAGGAGACTTCCTTCTGTCGCTTTCATAGTCGCTTACCACAGATGGAGAAACTCCAAGCTTTTCAGAAAGCTCTTTCTGTGAAACTTGAAATACGTTCCTCCATTTCTTTATAGTTTTTCCTGGATTGTTTGAGAAGATTATATCACCGGAAATCTTATCAACAAGCAGCCTGATAGCCTTATCCATAGGTTGGAAAATGTACTTCTTATTTATAAATTTATCGAAAATTATCGAACTTCATTTCGTCAATCAACTAAATCAGTGCTGTAGTCTCAACAGCAAGATATTTATGCTGAGCTCCAAAAATTATTCTGATTGCTTATCTCCTATTGGGAGGTGTGATTATGAGAGTTTGGATTATCGGTTCATACGGTATTGTATCCACTACGGCAATGGTGGGTGCAAAAAACCTTGAATACGGATATGATGATTACACAGGTTTAGTTTCCGAATTGCCCCATTTTCAAGGTTTAAAGGATCACTTTTCCCGCCATTTTGAGTTTGGAGGACATGAGATAAGAATGAAAAAAAATGCCTACGATGCAGCACTAGAACACTGGAACCTCAATAGGCATTTCGATTTTAAGTTGCTTGAGAACGTCAGAGAGGATCTTGAAGCAATTGAGGCAAAAACAGGTACTGCATTGAACTGTGGTTCTGGTTTAAACGAACTTGGAGAGATCAAAACACTCGAGGACGGAAATCTAAGCCTTAGGGAGATAGTGGACATTCTCATCTCAGATATGAAGGAATTCGCTGATGAAGAGACTGTTGTGATAAATACAGCCTCAACTGAGCCCCTGCCAAATTACAAAGACGAATACCATGGCACTCTCGAGGGATTTGAGAGGGCTCTGGACGAAAATAAAACAGAATACATATCTGCAAGTATGCTTTATGCCTATGCGTCACTGAAACTGGGCATACCCTATGCGAACTTCACACCAAGTGCTGGCTCCAGTATTCCAGCATTGAAAGAGCTTGCAAGGGTGAACAAAACGCCCCATGCTGGAAACGATGGTAAAACTGGAGAGACTCTTGTTAAAACAACTTTAGCTCCTATGTTCGCATATAGAAATCTGAAGATTCTTGGATGGATGGGATACAACATCCTTGGAGACTTCGATGGAAAGGTATTGAGTCATAAGGACAACAAGGAAAGCAAGGTCGTTAGTAAGGACAGTGTACTAGAAAAAATCCTTGGAGAGTCTCCCTATAGCATAACAGAGATAGAATACTTCCCCAGTCTGGTTGATAACAAGACAGCATTTGACTTTATACACTTCAAAGGTTTCCTCGGAACAGCGATGAAGTTTTACTTTATATGGGATGGCATAGACGCGATAGTTGCAGCTCCCTTGATCATCGATCTTGCTAGATTCTTGCTCTTTGCAAAGAAAAAAGGACAGTTCGGGGTTGTGAAAGAGCTTGGATTCTTTTTCAAGAGCCCGATGGAAACGAACGTAGTTAACACTCACAAACAGTTTGAGATACTCTATGAATGGTATCATGAACTTAAATGATGTAACGGGTTAAGCAAATCTTGGATGACTCTTCCACCTCCTACTCATCATTTGGAGGACACTCAAAAGTAGATTGGATTGAAAAGGACGCTTGGCAACTTGGGTAAGAAATTTAAGAGCCAAAAAGTTTAAGTTTTCAAATTCTGCTCCGTCTTATCGGATTCTCATTTTTCCCCATCTAATCTTCATAATCGTAGTCGTAGTATTCCTCATCTTCAAACTCCTCTCCCTCAAACTCTTCTTTCTCTTCCTCATAGACGAGACTCTCAATTGGATAAACCTCGTTTGTATCGAGAACAAGAAGTTCATGGTTCCGGACTATCATCACGAGCCCGCAAAGATCGCAGTGAATCTCCATCCCTTCATACATGTCTGTGAGTTCAATTACCTCTCCACAAGATGGACATCTGATAACTTTTACCACCATCTTTCGAAAGGGTGAAATTCTCAAATAAAAGCTTTTCCCAACTTGAGTGATTAAACTTTTGGGTAGTCGCCTCAATATTCTAACAACTTCTATTTTTGAATTAAGTTAAGATGACTTAAAGGGATGGAAAAAGTGAAGGTGAAAGGAAAAAAGAAGTTGATACAGAAATCTCGTTGTATTAACTCAGACGAATCAGATGTTATTGAGTTAATCTTAAACACGATTTAAACTTTCAGGGAGGAAAAACATAATACATACCTAACAAATGTCTATCAAAAACTCAAAATATGCCCAATTCAACCTCCAAAAGGAGAAACTGCT
>QMZD01000055.1 GCA_003662985.1 Archaeoglobales archaeon
TAAACTCTTGACGTCCACACCATAAAACCTGGCTACCTCTTCCAAGGTCATTGATTGAAGTTCCTTCCCGGAAATCTCCGGAACTTCATTAGTAGAAATTCCAGAATCCGTAGGAACTTCAGAATTTGTCGAAACTCCAGAAGTGCCTGATTCGTAGACTACTTCTCTAGAGATTGTCCCGTACTTAGGGCACTCTCGTCTGACTTCAAGTTTCGCGTTTTTGCTCAGAATTTTCACTTTTAACTCTTTCTGAAATACGTACTCTTCCACCTCTTTCCAGGGAGTCTCCGAGATTTTCTCGAGATCGTAAAGCTGTATTTTTGTATCCTCTATACTCAATACACACCTTTCTCTGCAAAGCTGATGGATTGTTATCGTAAATACTATTCCATCTCCAACCTCGCCTTGAATCACTTCAGGTGTTACCTTTATCTCCTCTACAGTTGTTAGTGAATGGACAGGGGTAAAGGAAAGTGTGAAGAAAAGTATAAAGACAAATAAGAGCGCCCAATTCCCCACATTATCACCTCAACACCCTTTACAACCTTAACTATTTAATTTTACCTAATTTATTATATATCATTAACATTTAGCTAATTTTAAATATTAGTTTTTCATAATATCCCCACATCTTTATCCCTTATCGAACTCCCAGTCAACATCTACATGATTTTTTTCTTTTATCCAAAAACTCAGAGGGACGATCAAATCAAAAATATTTAGAGAGGAGACCCATTTTTGCATAACCGTGCACTTTCCATCGCTTTTTCACGTTTTTTTAATCTTATCAAGAAATCCCATGGAGGTTGTTTCCAAAATATTGATTAGATAACTAGGATAAACACCGCTGTACACCCCAGCAATCATGGATTGATCAGGTGTGATACGATAGAGAGCAACAAAATGCATAGATTATGACTTCGAGCTCACAATGCCCGACAACTGGATCGATGTTCCACCAACCTGAGCGGCAAACACCCACTCGCGAAAACACGGTTTGGGGTTGTTAGAGAATACAAATCAACGTAAATCTCATCAGAAAAGGAGCAGACGTCAACTCCAATTTCATCAAATTGGGTCTTGATAAAGACTCAACCAACCTTGCAAAGAGGTTGATGTCTCTCAGGAGTTTTTCCGGATAAAAATGTGTCAAATGGAGAAATTGGATAGAAAACTAGTTCTGAAATTCTGAAGCTAATTCCACTTCATGTGTTTCGAGATGAAGTTGCGGTGATGAACACCCCGAAGGGTGTAAAAGCTAACGGATTTTACTGAGTTCATCCAGAACCTCAACAGGATTTTGGAGTATAAATACACCTTGGCTCCTGAGCCAGATAATCTGATGTGACGGCATAGGCTCTCGCTCTTGAGCCGCCACAGATTCTGCGATGTTCGCACCTTCCACACTTTCCCTTCAGCTTATCCGGGTCTTTGAGGTCTTTGAAGATTTGGGATTCGTTGTATATCTCCTTAAGATCCGTTTTCCTCACATTTCCTGCGACTAAGGGGAGAAAACCACTAGGATAAACCTCACCCACATGACTTATGAAAAACATTCCCCTTCCGTCTGTTATACCCATCATTCTCTTTATGCCATCTGCGAGGCTTTTACCATGCCCTCCAGCAATTATACTTCCCGCAGACTCAGATTTAAGTTCAGCTTCAAGTCCATCAATTTGATGGAGGAGTTCATAGTAAAGTTCAGATACTTTCATCTCCATCCCTGCATCCCTCTGCAACTCGATTCTCCTGAGATGGGTTGCAGCTGAACTCTTAACGTTCAGACCCGTTTTCTTTGAAACATCGTATAACCAGTTAAGAATGTCTTCGAACTCTTGCGAGGATGGCATGTACTCTATCTTGGCCCTTCCCGTTGGAACCACAAAGAAAACGTCCCAAAGTGTTACTTTATTCTCGATTGCAAGCTTTGCGATGTTGGCAAGATCGTGCAGATTGAACTTCGTAACGGTCGTGTTTATCTGGGTTGAAATGCCTACCTTCCTAGTATTCTTCAAAATCTTCATAGACTCCCTAAACGTTCCCTTTACCCCCCTGAAACCATCATGAATGCTTTCATTACTACCATCGATGCTGATTGCGATCCTTGAGACCCCAGCTTCTTTGAGGGATTCCAGAACTTCGAGGGTTGCCAGATCCGTACCGCTGAACGCCATCGCAATTCTCAGGCCATTGCTTACCCCATATTTAACTATATCAAACACATCTTCCCTCAGAAGGGGGTCTCCACCTGTGATAACAACCAGAGGATAGGGTTTTCCAAAAGCTTTTATCTGCTCGATGACCCTTTTCGTTTCTTCAAAGCTCAATTCGTCAGGATGCCTTTCCCTCTGAGCTTTCGCCCTGCAATGCTTGCATGCAAGCTTGCATGCCCTCGTTAGCTCCCAGAATATAATAAACGGTCTTTTACTGAGGTCTAACATTTCCAGCATTTTCATCCCCCTTTTCGTTAAGAAATTCGAAATGGATCACAGTGACGAACTCATCTTCTCCAATATCCCCATATATTCGTTTCAGTTCCTCAAGCAGTTCTTCTTTTGAGGTAAAGCCATCTACGATTGCATCCGAGTTATTCAGCTCGGAAACCCTTTTAACAACCGTTTTCGTAATCCTGGCCTTTCCGAAGGATTTTCTTTCAGCAGTCAGCTCAACCTTTTCCCCCTTTTTATAGATTTTTATCCCCTTCCTTATCGTACTCTTCTTTTTTCCTTCCAAAATCAAATCCACAAACTTTTCATCGAAATTTATGGCGGATGTGGACTCGTTCTCAAGTCTTGAGTCATTCTTCATCGAATCCCTCA
Source organism: Archaeoglobales archaeon (assembly GCA_003662985.1). Taxonomy (GTDB): domain Archaea; phylum Halobacteriota; class Archaeoglobi; order Archaeoglobales; family Archaeoglobaceae; genus Archaeoglobus_A. Next base: position 2,820 of record QMZD01000055.1, read on the forward strand.
TCGAATCCTTTATCAAACCCCTCATTGAATCCCTCATCGAACCCTTCATTGAACCACTCCCAGATCTTGCATACCGCCGAGTGAAGGATGCTGTACACCTTGCCTTCTCTCAAAAGCTCCCCGAACTCCCACCAACCCTTGAGCTGTAAACACTTCTGAATAATAACTTTCTCTTCCTCTTCGGAAAGTCCAACATGATTCTTTTTCAAGAAGTAATACCTGACCATCGGCCTGACGATATCTGAAACGTATTCATAGAGGCTTATACCTTCTACGTATTTCTCCATCCTGGAGACATCTATCGCCGAGAACTCGGGCTTTCCGACCTCATAATCTCTTTCAAGAGTACTGAGCAGCATAGAGGCTGTTTCTCCATCCAAATCCCTGAGCTCATCCGACAGATACTCCACAAGCCTCTTTATGAAATTCGAGTTCAGAACCTCCAATCTTTCTTTAAGCTGCTCGGCCAAAGCCTTTACAACAACAACCGTATATTCCCCCGAAATCTCATTTCTCTGAGGAGTTATATGCAAAGGGATAAAGCTATTTTTCCTCCAGAACCTCAGAAGCTCGGGCGATACTCCAAATCCAGAGCCGAGCCACTCGTATCCCTCTTTTTCAGCCCATTCAACGAGCTTTCTTATAGCAAAGCTTCCTATACCCCTATCCATCACGTCCGGATGGGTTGCTATTCTGACAACCCTCAAACCGAGAGTTCGAGGAAAGTTCGCATCGATGTGATGTTTTACTATAATATCCGGAATTATCTGACCCTTTGGCTTGTAACCCTTCATCATCTCCGAAATAAGATCGTCGTTAATGCCGCCCTCAATTGCTATATGTAAAGAACAAACCGTCTTCCCATTCACTGAAACTCTGAAGGCGAGATGATTTGGCATATCGAAAAGGATCACGAGATCGGAGGGTCTGTTTCTGTAATGGGCAAGGATGTAAATTCCAAAGAATTCGCCGAGTAGTTCCTCGTTTTCGATAAATTCATCCTTGTCCAGTGGTTCAAAGCTTAGATCTCCCGTTTCGATACACCTTAAATCGATTTCATCTAGCTTTACAGGTTTAGAATCCAGAAGGAGAGTTCTGTAAAGCCATTTCTCGACAGGATCGCCTTTTCCATACCTGATCGGCTCTTCCAGCGAGATTCTCTCAATTTCAACGTTCTCATCCTTCTCAAGCCTTCGGAGAAATCTCACGCTAAAGCTCCTCCCTGAGCCTTCATAGCCATGGATGGTTGAGGAAAAGATAGCATACCTAACTCCCTCGATGATCTTGAAAAGGGTTGAGACGTCGATGGATGCTGCCTCATCAACTATCACGATATCGGAATTTCTAGTTTCCAAGATCGCCCTTCTTGGGACGACGTATTCAATCCTTAGATGTCTCCCCGTCACAACCGTGACAAGTCCATTGCTTTCCTTGAGTTTACAATCGCTGAAACCTTGCCTCGTTAACGCCAGTCTCAGAAATCTGAAGTAAGTTTGAACGGATTGAGGGGATTGAGCAACGAGCATAACCCTGATCGGTCTTTTAAGAACTCTCTGCATCCTTGAGATGAGAAATGGCGTTAGAATCCCAAGTATGGCCGTCTTACCTCTTCCCCTGTCAGCGGTGATCACCGCAACTTTGTTCTCCTTCTGTCTGTCAAAGAAGGTTTCAAATCTCTTCAGCACTTCAACCTGATCTTGGGTTGCACAGAGCTTGTAGAGCTTCCTCTTAATTTGCCCTCCAGAAGGAATCTCTATCTCGGCCGATTTTTCATATTCAGACTCCTCGAACTCCTTTAAAAGCTTTGAAGAATCGAGATCGTAGATTATTATTCCTTTCATCCGCTCCGTATGTTCAATGAATCTTCTGTAGAATCGAGGGATTATGTTCTCTTTCGAATATGGCTCGCTTACAAGCTCCTCATGCCACTTACTCAACCTCACTCCCCATTCCTCGATCGGTGGAGATAGCACAAGAATGATACCGCCCTCCCTCACGGTTTCGATGATTATGCCAATATCATTTGGATTGGAGCCTTCTGTGAGATCCAGAACCAAGGAGCCATAGGTCTCCCCTAGGACTCTTTCCGACTCCTTGAAATGAATTTTTCTTGGATTAAATCGGCTAAAGCTCCTTATCCCTTCAACCATCTCCAAAAACTTGGTTCTGCCGACAAGAAGCAATCCTTCAAATCTCTTTTCTTCTTTTAAAGCCTTGCAAGCCTGGTAAGTTTGGAAGTATACCTCAAAAACGTCTTCCGCTACCTTAAGCATATCCCTGTCAAGCTCTTTCTTGCAGAGGAAAACAACGAACCTGTGATGATTTGAAACTGATTTCTCCGTTGCATTTATCACCTGATGCCTTAACTCCTTGAAACCCATTCAGTTCACATTTGAGGGGGTTGAAATAAACTTTTTTGTTCGGTCACAAATAGGGGACGAATAGTGCATAACAGAAAAGTGGATAAACAAATAATAGTAGTATGCCATAACCCCCTTTATTCCCCCAGGTTACTGACACATAACGGGCCCGATATTCCATCGATCGTGAACCTGCCACTCTGCTATTCCTCCCTGAATGGAGCAAAGCATCCATTGTAATTTAAAAATTATTGTGTTCACTTTCTAAAATTTTAAAATTTAAGTTTTTTAGATTTTGTAGTCGATCGGAGAAGTTTATTTCATTCTATATCACAACACTTAAAATATTTTTAGAGAAGCCCGCTCAAAAAAATAACCCTCAACGACTGCTAATAATTACCTTTCAAAAAATACACAAAAGCCAACATCAAAAATACGCTACTTTGGGTGTCGTGAGATTGAGAACTTAGCTGAGATCAGTATTTTACCGAAAAAATTTTAAATAAAAGGATGAAGTAAGGTTGTGGAAATCTCTATCCACTTGCGCGGAATGGAGGATGATGAGGTTGAAGAGATAATCGACCTCGAGTATGAAATCCTTGGTCTCAGCGTTTTTGTTGACATATCCACCAAACCTTACCATAAGAAGGTTTTTGTGGCTGAAAGCAATGGAGAGATCGTTGGGGCGGCTGTTGTTTTTTGGAATGATGAATTTAGGCTTGGGTCTATTGTTGTGAAGGAGGATTTCAGGAGGCAGGGAATAGGAAAAGCTCTGATAAAGAGAAGTATTGAATTTGCAAAGGAGAAGAACTTCAATAGCGTTTGGCTTGAGGTTTCGGTGGAGCAGAGCAACCTCGTATCCTATTACAAGTCCCTTGGCTTTAGAATCCACGACGTGATAAAACATTTTTACGGAATAGGGAAACACGCGTACAGCATGGTCTACAGGATGAGGTAATTTAAGGGCAATTCAAGCGAAATTTATAGGGGCCAACAATGCTTGCTGATAATTCTGAATGAGAAAAACGGCCTTCATCATTATAATACCACAAATTTTATCTTCTACCATATAATTTTTTAATAATGGATGATGAGGCGGTATCTACCCTCGTAGGATTCATTCTAATCGTTTTAATCACCATAACCTTCATTGGGTTAGTTCAGTCTGTCATGCTCCCACAATGGAACAAAGCGGAAGAAATGGAGCATTCTCAGAGGCTAGGATATGAAGTCGCAAAGATAGGAGAGGCGATTTCGCTCTCTTCAACCACTGGTAAATCAACCATGGTATCTTTGAATCCGAGTTTGAGCTACCCAGAAAGGCCCTTTTTGATTTCCCCAACGTTTGCATCCGCAACAATTTCGTCGGAAGAATTGAACGTATCGATCAAGAGCAACAAGATTAACATAAATGAGAAAACCTGCGCGATTATTGTTTCTCCGAATTACTATTACTCACCAAAACCCAAATTCATGTACGAGCATTCGGCCAGCTTCAAAAACTATGATGATAACACTATTGCAACTTTAAAGCAGTCATCATTTACGAATTCATCAGTCAATATTTACATATTAAATACAACATTCAAAAGTTTCGCGGTTACACAGCCTGTAAATCTGATTTTCGAGCCTATATCTTACGGTGGCAAAACCTTTATCGATTCCGCGTGGATCAACTTCACCGTAACCAACGAAACGGCAGAGTGGTGGAATGAAACGCTGACAGAGATATATGGAGACAACGTTTCAAGAAATGGAAACTGGATCAATTTCAGCATCAGTAATACCTACTTGAGTGTTAGTTATCTAATTGTCCAAGCTTCAACCGCTGGTAAAGCGGAAATAAATATTAAGAGAGAGGGAGTAAAACTTATCAACCTGTCAGATCCTCCTGATGAGGTATACAAGGGCGTTACAATCCCCCTTGGAGTTGAGGTTGTGGACAAGTTCTATAATCCTATACCGAATTATGACGTTGACATTTCCATAAACTCGAATCCGGTGGAGACGAAGAAAACGGACGAGAAGGGAGAGGTGTGGTACTATTTCGATGCTACAACTACAGGAACTTACTCGATAAAATTTAGCATATTCTCAGACTCATACACGTACACCATAACTGTTACTTCTCCTCCTAGCAGCGGTGGTGGGATTTTTGATATCTCATGGAATGTCACACCAAGCGGGGATAAATTCGTCGATGACTGGAATGTAACTGCAGAAGGATCACAGAAATTCTACAAGGTAACAGTAATGTACGAAGGAAATCCGGTAAGTGATGCAAGAGTCGATTTCTCCACCGATGCTCCAAACCTGATATCGATTCCAAACGAAAGTGTAACTGACACCAGTGGGGAATCTACCATCGGCATAATAGCATGGAACAACGGAACCGCAAATGTGATAGCTACAAGTGGAGGTTCAAGTGCCATTTTAGAGCTGACTATCACGGGGGCAGGAGGAGTTTGTCCTGCCGGATGGAGTTACTGGAGAGAAATTCAGATTCAGAATCTTGTGAACTATGCACTAACGGATTATCAGATTCTCATTACACTTGACACCCAGTCACTGATCAGCGCTGGTAAAATGAGAAGTGATTGTGGCGATATAAGATTCTATGACGAGGCGAGGGTAAATTCACTGAGTTATTGGATTGAAGATGGTACCTGTGACTCAACGAATACAAAAATATGGGTCAAGATACCCTCCATACCCGCCTCTGGAGTTGTGAAAATGTACATGTACTATGGGAACCCATCTGCAACAAGCGAGAGTAATATTGACAACGTCATGGACGTGGGTCTGAGATACTACTATTTCGATGGTACGAACTTTAACACCTTTAAAGGAACGGATGTTGATACAAACGTAGACCACTGGTGGTGGAGTAGCAAGGTGCAAATAAATGGGAACTCTTGGGAAGATCAGTACGACACGGTAAGCATTCGTTGGGAAGGATGGGTAAAGCCAGCAGGAAATGGTAATCACATATTCTACATCTATACCGACGATGGAAGCAAACTTTGGGTTGGTGGAAGCCTTATCATTAACGCATGGTGGCTTCAAGCTCCAAGGGAGTACTTCGCAAATTACGACCCACAAAACCAAATTAAGAGTATTAAGTATGAGTGGTTTGAAAACTATGGTTTGGCAGTAGCATCTCTCGGATGGGATCCGCCAGGAGCCGTTGGTAAGATGTATCCGATTCCTTCAGAATACCTGAGATGTAAAAAGACAACATACCCAGATCCCGAACCGTTGGTAACGGTTGGCAGTGAGGGACTTTGTTAAAGCGGGTGAATCGACTAATTCAAACTCAGAGAGATAATTGCAGTTCCCAAAATATTATATAGTAAAGCATACCTATTCCTAATAGATGCAAACAGGGGTACTGCACTCAGTACTCAGAATACTGAGTAAAGCCGGCTATGTTGTTACCGACTTAGTTGAAACTAA
>QMZD01000056.1 GCA_003662985.1 Archaeoglobales archaeon
CGTAGGATCAACAGTCCCACCTCTAATCAAGTACCTGTCAGAAAAAGAAAACCTGAGAGTCCACACCGGATTGTTTCACCAAAATTTGGCTGAGCTTGTAGATAAGGGCATAATAAAAGGCAAGTGTTCTGCTAGTGTAGCTGTACCTGATTCAAAAGATTTTTACAAGTGGTTACATCTTAATCCAAACGTAGAAATAAGAAATCTCAATTACATCTATGATCCGATAATTATCTCAAAAATTCCTAAATTCGTTGCAGTCAATTCAGCTGTTGCCATCGATCTTCAGGGACAGGTAGTATCAACTACAATTGGGCCGAGGGTAATCAGTGGAATTGGTGGACTACTGGATTTCTGTAGGGGGGCAAAACTAAGCAAAGATGGAAAAAGTATAATCGTTATTGAATCAACCCACAAAAAGGGTTCTCGCATTAGACCTATGATAGCACCTGGTGATACGGTTTCGCTTACGAGCTATGACGTGGATTATGTAATTACGGAGTATGGTGTTGCAAAAGTAGGTGAGAACTCTAGAAAAAAAATAGCAGAAGAGTTGATAAATGTAGCACATCCTGACTACCGAAAGACCTTACGAGAAGAGGCTAGGAAGCTCAATTTAATATGAAAAATGTTTAAAATAGAGGTGAAAAGATGAGCGTTGAATTTGTGGAAAGTCGGGCTGCAGCTGCTTGTATTAGCGATGGTGATACAGTTGTGATTCAGTCTCTCGGTACAATTTCTATCCCCGAAGAAATACTAACAAGCATTGAGAACAGATTTTTGGAGACTGGTCATCCTAAAGACTTGACACTTTTGTGCCCCGGACCTGCTGGTGACCCAAGTAGAAAAAAAGTGCTGGGATTCGATCATTTTGCGTATCCCGGAATGGTTAAAAGAATAATAACTACAACTTACGCATTATCGATGAGAATGCACGATTTAGTCGTTAACAACGAGGTCGAGGCTTATAATTTCCCTCTTGGTACCTTGTATCAATGGCTTCGTGAAATCGGAGCAGGTAAGCCTGGTCTAATTACAAAAGTCGGAATTGGGACAAAAGTTGACCCTAGGTATGGGGGGGGTAAGCTTAACGAAAAAACGAAAGAAGATTTAGTCAAACTAATCACCTTAGATGGAGAAGAGTACTTATGGTATAAACCTATCAATATCAATGTAGCAATTCTTCGAGGAACGACCTCTGATGAGGAAGGCAACATTACTATGGAAAGTGAACCAAATTTAGGGGGAGCTAAAGCATCTGCGATGGCAGTAAAAAAGAATAAAGGAACTGTTATAGTTCAGGTATTACGACTATCAAAAGCAGGGTTATTAAATCCTAAGACTGTAATTTTACCAAGTATTTTAGTTGATAAAATTGTCGTATCGAGGGAACCAGAGAAATATCATAGACAAACTGCCAGATTTTATTATAATCCAATGGTCAGCGGTGAAATAAATTCGCCTGTATATTTTGATAAATCAAAACCCCTTGAGTTCGATAGGGTGGTGAGACTTCCCAATTTTCTAGTATATGGGAAGCTCAAATTAACTCCAAAAAAAATAATCGGTAAAAGAGCATCTTTGGAGATTAAAAAAGGTGACATAGTGGCATTTGGTTGGGGAACATCAGAATATGCCGCATATGTTGCACAGGAGGATGGTATTCACCAGAATGCTACTTTTACAGTAGAAAGTGGCTGCATAGGGGGGATACTTCCGATTGGTAATTTCAATATACAATTAAACCCGAAAGCAATGGTAGATCCTACCGATATTTCAGAATACTACAACGGGATAGGTGTAGATGTGGGCTTCCTCGGTTTTGGGCAAGTAGATTGTAAGGGGAGAGTAAATGTGTCTAAACTTGGAACTAGGCTTTTTGGTCTGGGTGGCTTCATGGATATTATCCACGGGGCGAGAAAAGTTGTGTTTTGTGGTACTTTTACACCAAATGTGAAAATAGAACTAGAAAACAATAAACTTAAAATTATCGAGGAAGGTAAACATAAGAGATTCGTTAAGGCTGTCGATACAATAGATTTCAATCCAGAATATTTAAAAGATCCGAAGGTTGTTTTGTATATCACTGAGAGATGTGTTTTCGAGCTAACAAGTAAAAATGAACTTATGTTAACGGAAGTGGCCCCAGGTGTTGATCTAAAAAAGGACATATTAGATAAAATGGATTTTCATCCAAAATTGGACCCTGACCTCAAGGAGATGCCAAGAGAGATATTCGAGAGCTGACAGAGTATGATTTTCTTAAAGCGTAAGGACAAAATAAAAAATTCTTGTTGAATAATACTTAGAACCAAAAAAAGACTTAAATAAAGAACAAAATGAGAGCATTACAGAGAATTCATTTGATTGTATTGATCTCTATTTTTGTTGTTCAAATTATGGGTGCATGCGGAACACAAGGTTTATTATGCTTACTACCATACTTTAAATATCAATGGGGATTAAAAGAAGTTGAGGTGGGAGTTCTTACTTCACTAATGTATACAGGGGTAGTATCCTTCTCAATAATTGGTGGTCAATTAACAGATCATTTTGGTGAGAAACGACTGATGTTTTGTGGTGTTTTGTTTATAGGTTTTATGCTTTTCTTTTTAAGTTTTGCCAATAGTTATGTCATAGCTTTAATCACATTTTTTCTTCTTGGTGTGGGATATAGTACAATAAATCCGTCAACTAATAAAGCAATTATGGTATGGTTTCCCCATGTTGTTAGGGGGACAGCCATGGGACTGAAACAAACTGGCGTGACTATCGGTAGTGCTATTGCAGCTACAATATTACCTATCATGGCCACCAATTTCTCATTGAGGATTAGTCTACAGATAGAAAGCATAATAGTTATGACTGGTGCACTTGTCTTTTATATAATCTACCCGGAAATGTCTAAACAAAAGTTACCAGATCGAGTGAAACTACAAATTTCTCCAAATTTTCGGTATTTAGCGATTAACAAGAGCATTTTTCTCGTGAGTCTTATAATGACACTTTTTATAGCAGTACAATTCTCTTTCGGAACTTTTTTAGTTATTGAACTAGTTGAAGTTTTTAATTTTCCTAAGATTGTAGCTGCTCAATATCTTGCAATAGCCTTTATAGCAGGTACGATAGGACGTGTTAGCTGGGGGCTTATTAGTGATCTTGTTTTTAGAGGATCACGAAAAACTACCCTAAATTTAATTACAATTATTATAGCATTTACTACTGCTAGTTTTGCATATATCTCACTACTTAGTGAAGTTTCATGGTGGATCATTTTTCCTGTAGCTGTGTTAGGTTTCTCAGCAATGGGTTTTAATGCAGTTTATCTAACTTTTGTATCTGAACTTGCTGGAAAAAATCAAACTGGTAAAGCTACAGGTTTTACTTTATCTTTTGCATTTCTAGGTGCTATTTTAGGACCACCTCTGTTTGGATTTTTATTCCAAACATCTGGTACGTATTTTGTCCCATGGCTTCTTTTAACGATTTTTATGATATTATGTTTTATAGGATTGCGAGTAGTGAGAGAATAGGTAAAGGAAGAGGATACCTCTCAGAGAAAATAAAGAGTGAACTAAATCCTATTCCAACATACCACTTCTTCCTCTTTCTTTTGTTCTTTTTTCCTTAGCATATCCATTCATCCTCAACTGTGTATTTTGTTCTTGCTTATGTTGTAGCTCTCTTGTGTTTTTAAAATTATTTGCAATACAACAGCGTTCCATATGTATTCTCTGTATGTTCCTTTATAGCTTCTATTTCCTCTTTGTTAAGTTCTTTACGGGTCTTCCTAGTTTTTTTAGCTTTGACATCTTTCCCGTTTTTCTGTATTCCCTGTGGATCTGATTTACTCTTGTTGATATTCCTTCTATCTCTGCTATTACTTTGGTTGGTGTTCCCTTCTTCTTTTCTCTGATTATCCATCTTATCGCTTTCTCATCTAATTTCACATAGGGGTTAACTTGACAGTACCATTTCGAGATACTACAATTCGAGATGTCTTGATAATTTCTTTTATAGTGTTCTGTTCCCTCAACTTGCAAGCCATAAATTTCTTTCTCTGTATTTTTTATTTTGAAGACTCGCAGCACCAAAATAAAATGATATTTAAATAAGAGAATCAATTTTTTTAAATAATTTAAAATCAATTAAAATTCTTTTTAACTTTAAATCTAAATCAAATCCCATCTCCCACATAGGTGCAAATTGGTTTATTCCGGCTGATAAAATCATTAATCCTCTATTGTAATTAATAAACCCATAAGTATCACTTCCTGGGTGTGAGATAGCTAAGATGCTACAAATCCCACGGGATTTAGCGACTTGAGCTTCCTTTTCTGCCTCAAAGATGCCGTATCTGCTAAAAGTTCTTATTCCAATGACAGCATTTCCTTCACCCTTCTCACAAATTTTGTTGACAGAAGTATAACCACCCCGCAAAAGTAAAGTTCCAGGATTTATAGTTGTGCCTTTGTAATTTATTAATTCTACAACTCTTGATGGCGAACTATTTTTGTACTCGATTAGTCCAGCATATTCTGGATTTAGGGGTAACCCAATATTTAGCATGATTACATCGTGGACCAAGCTAGAAACGACACCAATTCCCATTAACCCTTCAGGTACTCTAACTCCACCAATCTCAATCTCCTCATCAAATAAGCAAACTCGATTTGAAACCGACAATCCAGATCTAAATACCTCATATATCAGTTCTAGTGCAAGGTCAACTTTGTCTTTATCTACGGTTGTAAAAATCGTTGGAACGGTTCCTTCTAAATTGTATAAGTCAAATGTTGAGTGAAGTAGATTGTATTCTAATATTTGGTGTGTTTCGAACGCTCTTTCGAACGTAATAGCTCTGTTTAAAGACTCAATTCCTTTCTCCGTGATTCTCCATTTTGAATTTACTTTTTTGACTTTTTTCTCTTTATGTAATTCATTCAATGTATACCTAATCTTCTTTTCATCGGTAGCAATATTTTTGTTTTTAAGGTAACTAAATAATTCTTGAGATGATAAATAATCAGAATATTCAAGTATTCTCAGTATCTCGATTGAAATAGGTTTTTTTGTCACTCTTATTCACCCCCCATCCTTCTTAGCAATCTGCTCATAAATCTCAACACAAAGTTGGAGCGAAAGTAGCAAAAGGCCGATACTTATGAACATGTAGACCAGAAAAAGAGGAAATTCTAGTGCACTCCACGAAGTCCACCACTCAAAATATGCTGTCATCGTAGTTGAAAGACATTGCTGAAAAAAAACAAGAAACGTTAGAAGAGCTATCAGATACAGTATAGTTCTCAGGATTCTTCTATTTTTCGTGCTTAAGCGCTGGATTATCACCTCAACAGAGACGTGAACACCATTTTTAAGGCCCCATCCGGCGCCCATAAAAGTAATAAATATCATCAGATATATTGCAACTTCCAACTCCCAAACAGTTGGAAGTTTGAAAAAATAACGGGCTAAAGTTTCGTAGAAAATTATTCCGATCATTAAAATCAAAATTGCTGAAGATAACCTTCCCATCCACTCGTTTATCATACGCATATATGTTCCTAGCCTCATATTTTTGTTCTTTTTTCTTTAGTAGTTTAAAAATTTAACGGGTATTTGAACCGAAAATTATATTAATTATTTTCTCCACGATCAATCTATGAGATTACATGAGTACCAAGCCAAAAGCATTTTCTCTAACCACGGGATTAGAGTTCCTAGAGGAAAGTTAGCTAAAAATTTAGAAGAGGTGAGAAAAATAGTAGAAGAATTAGGAGAAGAGGTAGTACTAAAAGCACAAGTTCTTACTGGTGGAAGAGGAAAAGCTGGAGGAATTAAAAAAGCCAAAAGTGCCGAAGAAGCTATAGAACATTCAAAAAATATGTTCGGAAAAAATATAAAAGGACTTACTATAAACAAAATATATATTGAAGAATTAATAGAAGTAGAAAGAGAGCTATACCTTGGATTTACTTATGATGGATTAAACAAAAGTATAGTTATGTTAATTAGCACCTTTGGAGGAATGGACATCGAGGATATTGCCGCGCAACATCCCGAGAAAATAATAAGAAAAACAATAGACCCACTCATAGGATTCTGGGATTTTTTGATAAGAGAGGCATTGTATGAATTGGAGATTCCAAAAAAATTCTTCAAACCTATTGCATCAATAGCCAAAAAACTATATCGTGTTTTCATAGATTACGAGGCTGAATTATGTGAAATTAACCCACTTGCAATAACCAAAGACGGAGACATTTGTGCTCTGGATGCAAGGCTAAATATAGATGACGATGCTCTTTACAGAAACCCCGATTTTATAAAACTGAAAGATTACTCACAAATGGAACCGCTTGAAAGAACTGCTGAAGAAAAGGGTTTAAAGTACGTCAAGCTAAGTGGAGATATAGGTTTAATTGCAGCTGGTGCGGGAATGGGAATGGCTACCGCAGATTATATCCATAATTTCGGTGGAAATCCAGCAAATTTCTTCGATATCGGTGGTGCAACTCCTGAAATTGTCAAAAAATCATTTGAACTCCTGCTCCAAGACAGTAGATTGAAAGTAATTTTTGTCAACGTTTTAGGAGGGTTAACTAGATGCGATTGGATTGCAAAAGGTTTGATAGAGGCGTTCAACGATCTTAAAGTTAGATTGCCAGTAGTAATAAGATTATCAGGAACCAACGAATACGAAGGGAGAGAGATTCTCATTAGACATATCCAGGAAAATGATTTGAAAGGTGTTTTTATAGTTGAAAGCATGGAAGAAGGGGCTAAGAAGGCGGTAGAGATTTCAAAGGGAGGGTAAAAATGGCGATCATAGTTGATGATAATAGTAGAGTGATAGTTCAAGGGATTACTGGTCGTGAAGGTAGTTTCCATACTAAAAAGATGATCGAATATGGAACAAATATAGTAGGAGGTGTAACGCCTGGAAAAGGAGGAAGTGAAATCTATGGAGTTCCTGTTTTCAATACTGTAGCTGATGCTGTAAAAGAAACAAAAGCTGACACCACTATTACTTTCGTTCCTCCATCAGTTGGAGCTGATGCAGTTTTGGAAGCTATTAATGCTGGAGTAGAAAAAATTGTTTGCATAACTGATGGTATACCTTTACATGACGGGCTAAAGATTTGCCGTGCATCAGTTTATAATAACACAATTTTGATCGGTCCGAATACACCCGGAATTATTAGCCCAAGTAAAGCAGTTGTCGGACTCATGCCCACCCACATCTTTCTTGAAGGAAATGTTGGAATACTATCTCGAAGCGGCTCGTTGATATATCAGATGTCTTATGATCTAACAAAAAAGGGAATTGGACAATCAACAGTTATTGGAATTGGGGGAGATAGAGTTACTGGTTTGAGTATTATCGAAGTACTTCAAAGATTTGAGGCAGACAAACAAACAGATGTTATAGTTCTGATAGGTGAGATCGGGGGTAGAGAAGAAGAGACAGCTGCCAGATTTATAAAAGAGAATATCACGAAACCGGTAGTAGGGTATATAGTAGGATTGACTGCTCCACCCGGTAAAAGAATGGGACATGCTGGAGCAATTATTGAGGGAGTAGGAGGCTCTGCCGAGTCTAAAATAAAGTCCTTAAATGAGGCCGGAGTAAAGGTAGGGAAAACCATGGCAGAGGTGGCAGAAATTGTCGCTAAGCTATTAAAAAGATAATTAAATTTGAGAGAAGCTTGAAGAGGTGAAAGGGATGGGTGAGAGATTGAAATGTGGTTTTTGTGGAAAAGAGACTGAACCTAGAAGAGTAGATAAGGATAAAGTCGTGATTTTTTACTGCAAAGAATGTGGTAGTGTGACTGCTGCATATCTCAGAGAGTTTGAGGACCTTCTGAGATTTGGGAAACTTTTTGAGAAATTTCCACTTAATCATTTCAAACCAAAACCGCCATCTTTTATTAAAACTACGAGGTGATTAAAATGGCTAACGATTCTGTCGAAATATCGGAAGGAAAAATTACAAATCAAGCCTTAATTGACTGGGTAAGCCGTATTGGTGCAGAGTTAAGAATTAGAAATATTTTCAATACTGAAGTTACAAAAGATAGCATCAGACATTTTGTTGATGGGATAGGTGATTCCAACCCCCTTTGGAGGGATGAGGGCTATGCGGCTAAGACGTCATATAAAAAATTACCGGCCCCGGTTAGCTGGTTGTACAGCATTTTCCCCACATGGGTCCTTCAAGGTCTTCCTGGTGTTCACGCCTTTCATTCAGGCAACCTTTGGAATTTTTATAAACCTATTCGTATAGGAGATAGAATAAAACCAAAATGTGTATTTACAGGATTTGAGGTTAAACCTAGCAAATTCGCTGAAGTAACTGTTTTTGAGTACCAAAATTCCAAATTTTTTAATCAAAATGGAGAATTAGTTGCCGATACAAACCTGTGGCTTATAAGGGCTGAAAGAAGTAAAGCAAGAGAAAAAAGAAGATATTCTAAATACGTTTTGCCACATCCTTGGACAAAAGAAGAATTGGAGGAAATTGAAGAACAAATTTTAAAAGAGAAGCCTAGGGGATCTGAACATAGATACTGGGAAGATGTGGAGGTTGGAGAGGAACTGCCAATTATTACAAAGGGTCCATTTGGTCTCAC
>QMZD01000057.1 GCA_003662985.1 Archaeoglobales archaeon
ATTACTCCAAAAATGATATATCCCCCTACCTAAGGCTAACGTTAAGAATCTGAATCACATCCGCAGCATCTTCGATCTTGTCACTTATGTTGACGAGGTTATCCAGGAAATTCGAGAGTATGTAGCCCTCCCAGAAGGAGGATATGTCAATATGCAACATCTTTGAATGGATTTCCCTTTTTAGTCCGTCTATTTCCTGTTCTTTCGCCCTTATCTTGATCGTTTTATCAGAAAGATCGGCTTCCTTTTCCAGCGAATCGAAAGCACGATACAGATAATCCACCATCTTGCAGTTTATTTCAGCGATTCTCACACAAAGATCCCTTATCTCGGGTTTAATACTGGACATCATGCTGAAGTAAACTGAAGTATCTTCTATTAGGTCTATGCTTTCATCGACCAGTTCAGCAAATCTGTAAAATTCGGCCCGCACAGCTGGTAGAAAAGCCCCCTCATAAAGTCTTAGGGCGATCTCCCTTCTTATAACATCCCCCATTCTCTCAAGTTCGCAAATCTCATAATTTAGAGAGGGGTCATCGCTTTCGATGGCAATTTTTAAAGTCTCTGCAGCCTCGCTTAACTTTTCGATGTGCTCCCTGATGAGATCGAGTATCTCTCTCTCCTTTTCCCCACCAATCAAAATTTTTTTGATTCCTCTGAACATAATTCCACCTGGAAATTCCCAAAAATTATCCGATTATCCAATCATAAATTCAGTTGATGAAGATAAAAAGATTGTGAGTTGATGGGGGCTAAATGAGTTTTATTAGGTTGGCTGGAGTTTGAAGTGGTCAAAGGGTTTAAAGGGGTTGATGTGGTTAGTATCACGAGAAGTGTGGTTTGAAAGGTATAACATCCGACATTTTTATCAAACCCGCTCGATAGTCCACTACAGTTTCTGCGAGATTCACTATGACTGCTGCCGTTCCGAGATCGCCCTTCGTGCCTGTGCTTTTCCACTTTACTTCATCGTCTCCTTTGACGTATACCTCTTCGTATTCTTCTGATCCGGCAATCGAATGGAATTCAATCCTAACTTTCTCCCTTCCATCTTTTAAAGCAACTCCCCACCCCTTCATTCCGGCAACCTTTCCCTCTTCGATCGGGCAATCTTTTGTAGCCAGAACTATCTCCTGCCCCTCAACTATCTCATCCGGTTTGAGATTCATAGCCTCGCATATAAGGGCTACAGATTCCCCATAGCCAACGTGTCCCGTTATTTTCCCTTCTTCAAGCAATTTTTCTACCTCTGATCTCTCCTTTCCCACTCCTACCTTGTGCTGGAAAGATTCCCTCTTCTTTAGCGCGTCTATGCACCTGACCGCCTTTATCGAATCCACCCTTACCGATGTGGCAGAAAGGGTAATGATCAGGGAGTCGAGCAGAAAACCCGGATTTATTCCAGAGCCAAGAATGGTTTTACCCTTCTCTTTGGCGATAGAATCCAGTTTTTTGCTCAGCTCCGGGTATCTGAACTCTGGAAAGCTGAGCGTTTCGCATGTGCTGATAACATTGAAACCTCTATCTAGACATTCAACGATCTGCGGAAAGATCTTATCCAAAAATGAGCCTGTTGATAGAAATGCGATGTCTCCCCCAAAAACCAGCCTTGATCTGATCGGAGCATCCGAATCAATTCCGAAATCACTTAATCTCTTTCCAGCAATCTCTGGGTTTATGTCCACCGCGCCAACGATGTTTATGCCCTTTTTCAAGCAGCATTCTGCGATCAGTCTGCCTATAGGTCCAAAACCATAGATGACGGCATCCATTAAATCGCTAGCTTGAATACGGTTTTTAAACTTTTATAGTTTTTATAGTTGTTAGTTTTACCATTCCCACCCAACCAGAATCATGAAATCAAAAAACCAAAATTTAAAAAGTAGTTATACCCAAGCAGTTTCATGCTTAACGGAATAAGGGTTATAGAAATCGCACCTTTTTATCCGGGCCCGTTCTGTACTCAGATTTTAGCCGAGCATGGTGCTGAGGTGATTAAAGTTGAACCCCCAGCTGGGGATCCAATGAGGTTCAACGAGGAGATGTTTGCAGCGATAAACAGAAACAAAAAGAGTGTCGTATTGAATTTGAAGGAAGAAAAAGATCTTAAAGCTTTTTTCGAGCTTGTAAAAAGGTCGGATGTTATCGTTGAAGGCTTCAGACCCGGAGTTGCGAAAAAGCTTGGAATCGACTATGAATCCGTAAGGAGAGTGAATAAAAAAATGATATACTGCTCCATATCCGGGTTTGGTCAAGATTCCGAATTTCTGGACATCCCAGTGCACGATATCAACGTTCTGTCGATGAACGGGGTATGCAAGATAACAGGTTTGAAAGTTGGCAAGCCTGCAGATCCCAACGTTCAACTTGCAGACTTTTCATCCGCGATGTTCGCAACAATAGCCATTCTAATGGCGATCATTAAAAGAGAGAAGACGGGGGAGGGAGAATACATAGATGTGAGCATGTACGATTCATCTTTTGCAGCGGTGCCTCTGCACACCTCAAGGTATCTCAATGGCGGTGGTGACCTTGAAGATTTCATCTCAAATCCCGGATATGATATCTACAAGACGAAAGATGGGTTTGTCTCTCTGGGAATGCTCAACGAACCTCATTTCTGGAAAAATCTGTGTGTTGCTCTTAAACTTGAAAGGTACATCGATTTGAGTTATGATGAGAGAATCAAAAGGTATTCTGAGATAAGGAATGAAATTGAAAAAAGGATATCCAAGTTCTCCAACAAAGAAATATTCGAGCTTTTCAGAAAATCAAACCTTCCCTTCGGAGTTGTTAAAGACGTTCTTGAGGGATCCAAGCTCTACGAAAAAAGAGGGTTCCTTGCTAAGAGTTTTTATAGAAGAGAATACACAGTAGCAACGTTCCCCGTTGTTTACAAAGAAACGGAACTTAAAAGGGATGGAAGGGCTCCGGAGATCGGAGAGAATAATGATCTGCTCGAGGGGTGGGAATCTTGATCGACCTCGTTTTTGGTGGTGGTAAATACGGGTTGGAGGCGGTTGAGTATCTCCTTTCCAGAAATAGGAGTTTTATCGTTGTTGACGTTGACTCAAAATGTCTCGTTGCAAAAAACTACGATCTAACAAGGGTAAATATTAGAGATGTGGAGAAACTAAAGTTTATCACAGAAAAAGATCATTCTGAGGGGTACTTTATAGAAGGTGGAGTATTCGAGGCCTTAAAGGTGATAGAGCTGCTGAAACCAGAACATATCTTCCCCACAGCCCCAATTCACCTCTCAGCTGCGCTAATTCAGGAAAAGTTCAAGCTCAATCCATGGTTCGAGGGAGTTGACACGATTCTTTCCGGGCTGCCCCCGAAGGTAATCGTCAGTGCTGGGAGGGGGAGTGTTGTTGTAACCTACAACAGGGACTACGAATGTCAGCCCAATTGCAGCGCTCCGGACAGGTGTCCCGTTACGGGAATTCTGAAACCCGCTCCGATGTATAGGCTGCTAGAATTTGCCGTTCCGAAGGGCTTTATTCTCCAGAGTCATCAGCTCAAGCCTGGAATTGGTGCTTTAAAAGGGGATGAGTTCGATTTGCTTGTTAAATGGGCGTATGGAAAAAAAGAACTTATTGTTGGAACTGCATGCAGGTGTCATGGTGTCGTAACAGCTTTGAAAAAATCTTAGTGATGGAGGTAATAGGTAAGGAACTCCAAATAATTTTTGGGTAAAACCTCCTGACCAAATCTCATGATCTTAGAAAAAAATTAATATTCTCCCAGCCATACTTGTTGAAAGTGGGAACAAAATGTGACTTCTGCGGGAAGGAGGAGTATTTACCCTTCGAATGCCGGTATTGTGGGGGTAAATTTTGTGCCGAACATAGGCTTCCAGAGGCCCACAACTGTGAAGGGATTAAAGCGGATTACTGGAATGTGCCGGTGAAGGTGAAGAAGACCCCAAAGATACGCATTCCAATCAGAGAGGAAAAGCGGTTCAAACCTCCAAAGGTCAAGTTCAACAGCATAACTGCTTATGGCTACAACAACATCTTCCTAGGGATTATCACGTTAATGTTCTTTATCGCTCTGATTTTCCCTTCATCTTTTTACATCTTTGCTCTCTTTCCGGACAGATTTATCCTAATGCCATGGCAGCTGATTACGAGCATGTTCTTCCATGTAGACTTTGGACACTATCTCGTTAATGCAATAGTGCTCTTATTCTTTGGAGGTGAACTGGAGAGGAGAGTTGGAAGCAAGAACTACCTGAAGATCTTCCTTCTTTCAGGGTTTGCTGGAAACATCGGCTATCTAACTTTTGCGCTCTTAACAGGAAGCTCGAGTGGAGCTCTTGGAGCTTCTGGAGCGATTTATGGAATAATGGGAACGCTCGCAATAATCGCCCCTGAGATAAGAGTTCTTTTCTTCTTCTTCATACCCATGAGCATAAGGGTTGCGTTGCTGATTTTCGCCGCTTATGATCTTTTCATGCTTCCCCTGAGCAGTGTGACGGGTGTTGCTCATGCAGCCCATCTTGCAGGACTTGTTGTAGGATTATACTATGGAGAAAAGCTCAAAATCCTGAGAAAGAGATGGCCTTGGTAATGGTGATCCAATAAGATGATAAAAAAGAGAAATTTTGATAGGCCAGTAAGTTTCTGGTTGGACGAGGAACTCTTCTGGGAAAAAAACAGGATTGAAAGCTGTCTTACAATAATTTTAAGGACAAGAGGTTGTTATTGGGCTGAGAGGGCTGGCTGTGTCATGTGTGGATACAATGTAGAATCCGATAGAAGGATTACACAGCAAAATGTGCTGAAGCAGCTTGATTTTGTGAGAAAGGAAATAGGGAAGATGGAAAAGATCGGAAAGCTCGAAAAGCCAAGAATAATCAAAGTGTTCACCTCTGGCAGCTTCTTTGATCCATCTGAACTATCGAAAGAGACAAGATCCAAGTTTTATGACTTTGTTGAGGAGGTTGGAGCCGAAAAACTTATCGTTGAGAGTAGGCCGGAGTTTGTAAAGAATGCTGAAGAAGTCTCTGAGAGAGAATTTCTTCTAGAAGTAGGGATAGGTGTTGAGAGCACGAATGACTTCGTTAGAAATAGAATAATCGAGAAGGGATTTACCTTTGAAAGTTTCAAAGAAGCGTCAAAATTTCTTAAGGATCGGGGTTTCAGCGTTAAAGCGTATTTGCTCCTGAAACCACCCTTCTTATCGGAAGGAGAGGCGATAAACGATGCTGTTGATTCCTCTAGGACTTTAATTGAAGGAAAATATGTCGATATAATTTCTCTAAACCTCATGAATGTTCAATCCAGAACTTACGTGGAAAAACTTTGGCAAAGAAGGTTCTATCGTCCTCCGTGGCTCTGGAGTGCCGTTGAAGTTCTTAAAAAAGTTAAGGGATTGGACGGATTAATCATCTCCGACCCAGTCGCTGCAGGAAAGAAAAGAGGCCCGCATAACTGTGGAAAATGCGATAAGGAGGTTGCTGAGGCAATTAAGAGATTCTCCTTAACTCGGGAGCCCAAGGTTCTGGAAGAAGTTGAATGCGAATGCAAGGATTGGTGGAGGGATTACATCCTAGCGGAAAAGGTTGCAAGGGTTCCGGTGGGTTTCTAGGGTTTTTAGTTTGGAGGATTTTGGTGGGATTTGGAGGATTTTGGGATTTTGGTATTTTGATGAGGTTTGGTGGATTTTTGAGACTTTGAACATCAAAGTTCAGAAGCTTTAAGTGGATAAAACCATCCTCAGCGAATCTCTTATCCCCGGGGCTAAGCCAAGAACTACCAGGATGAATTTTATGAAGTTCTTGAAGTTTTCTTCTTCCTCCGATGAGTCGAGAATGTACAAAACTGTCACGAACACGGCGATCTTGGCTGGAATCATCACCCAAGGGCCTAAAGTGTTTATTAGAAATCTTGGCAAAACATGTAACTCCCAGTAACCGAGAAACTGGATTCCGAGAAAGGTTGCGAACCCATCGATCATATGGGCGAAAAACACGGTTTTACTCAACCAGTTATTCATGGCAGGATATACCCTTTCAAAGATGAATTGATATGCTACTGTGAAAATTACCGAGAAAAAGAGCACTGCCGGAAAAAGCCAGCCGTT
Organism: Archaeoglobales archaeon; assembly: GCA_003662985.1. Taxonomy (GTDB): domain Archaea; phylum Halobacteriota; class Archaeoglobi; order Archaeoglobales; family Archaeoglobaceae; genus Archaeoglobus_A. The sequence continues at coordinate 6,091 of QMZD01000057.1, forward strand.
GACGACCTCAAGATTGGTGAAGAGTATCGTAAGACATAAGAGGGAAAGCACCAAACCCACACCGCCGTAGTATTTCCAGTACTCGTCCTTTTTCAGCTTTACAAAGACCATGAGCGTTGGAAAGGCTATAAGGAAAATGAGAATGTAGATAAAAGGCGTCATAAAAACGTATGACATCGGTGGTTTCAGAAATCCTGCATCTTCTATTACTCTTGCAGATGAACCCAGGAGTATGAATGGTACGTTCCCAGCCACAAATTTGAAATCAAATTCTATATACTTTCTAAGAAATTTGTAGATTAGAATAACCGCAAGTATGAGGATTATCGCAAAAGTGATCGTGTTCACAATATTGTATCCCTGTTTATAAACCAGAGAGTCAATATAGTATTTTTTTATAAAATCATAAATCTGATTCATGGTTATCAACTTTCAAGGCAATTTAAAAATTTTACGTGGCCGCGGTTTAAAAAGTAAAACGAGCACCAAGGTAATTAAGGTAGAGATCGATAATATTTTTTACCCCCACTTTAAACTATCTCCATGGAGACATTAATTCTCACTCAAAAAGAGATTAAGAGTCTTTTAACAATGGAAGATGCTTTAAAGGCTGTCGAACATGCCTTTAAGATGCATGGGATGAACGCCGTTCAGATGCCAGCCAAGATCTACCTAGATTTTGAGAAGGGGGATCTGAGGGCGATGCCCGCATATCTGGATGGCAAAGCGGGAGTGAAGTGGGTGAATTCCCATCCTGAAAACAGTAAAGTTGGTCTGCCAACCGTGATGGCATTGTTGATATACAACGATCCCGAAACTGGTTTTCCCCTTGCTGTGATGGATGCAACCCACATAACAAATATGAGGACCGGAGCTGCGGGAGGTGTTGCATCAAAATATCTCGCAAAGCAAAACAGCAAGGTTCTCGGTTTTGTAGGATGTGGAACCCAGGCGTATACCCAGCTAATAGCCCACAAAGAACTCTTCGACATCAAAGAGGTAAAGTGTTTTGACATAAGTGAAGATAGAGCGAGCAAATTCGTGGAATTCTGTGGAAATGAAAGTATACATGCCGAGTTTATGGAGATCGAGGAGGTATGCAACTGTGATATTCTCATAACCACTACCCCTTCCAGAAAACCGATTGTTAGGGAGGAATGGATAAGTGAGGGTACCCACATAAACGCGATAGGAGCAGATGCCCCGGGAAAGCAAGAGCTCGATTCAGAAATCATGAAAATGGCTAGAGTCTTTGTGGACGATAGAGATCAGGCCTTCCATAGCGGAGAGGTAAACGTTCCACTGTCTAAGGGAATCATAAAGCCCGAAGATATAGCAGGAACGATTGGAGAGGTTATCACAGGAAAAGTGGAAGGGAGGCAGGGAGATGAGATCACGGTTTTCGATTCAACTGGACTGGCAATTCAAGACATCGCAACCGCCAGTATTGTCTTTCAGCGAGCTGTGGAGGGAAAGGTTGGAACCAAAATAAGCTTCTTTTGATTGGTTTGATCGGTAAAAGCAAAGCCGATATGTTAAAATATGGGGGGCAAGACCTTTAAAGTTGGTGGGAGGTTTGGATATCAAAATACCAATGCTCGGTATGCGGATACGTGTACGACGAAGAGGAGGGAGATCCCGAGAACGACATTCCGGCAGGCACTAGATGGGGAGGTCTGCCTGACGACCGCTCTATCCGTTTGTGGAGCATCGAAAGAGGAGTTTGAGAAGCTGGACTAAGGGATTAAAAAAATTAAAAATTAGCCTAATACGAATTTGGTAATTGTAGTTTTAAACCTATGAAGGAGATTTTAAGGGCGATAGAGAAGAATTATCTGAAAAGAGGAAATCCATTAGGGGTTAAACTCGATTATACGTGGGCAGAAAAGGAAAAAATACCCAGAATCCAAGACACCATACTTTTCACCGGCCTTTCATATCAGTTAATGCCTTACACGACCTCGATTTTGGATTTGATGGAGAAGGCTGGGGATAAAGTAGATAAAGTGGCTTTCTTTAGCAGGTTCGGTTTTCCAAAACTTCCATTCATCCTAAAAAAGGGTAGCAAGCATTTTTATGATGCTCTTGTGGCTGCGAGCAGACTTTTAAAAAAACATGGAATAGAATTCGGTTTTCTTTATGAAGATGAACCGTATGATGGAGCTCTATTCTACGAATACGGTATGGATTGGTTGGTAGATAAAAATGAGAAGAGAATAAGGGATGTTTTCGAGAAAAGAAACGTTAAAGAGGTTATAACGATCTCTCCCCACTCCTATCTGATGCTGAAGCTCGTCTATGATGTCGATGTAGAAGTGAAACACATTCTTGAACTCGTTGAAGTATCCAAAGTAAAAGAAGACTTTGCTCTTCATGAGCCATGCATCCTGTTGAGAAAAACCAATTTCGGCGAGAAATTGAGGAATTCCGGGGCTGTATTGCCCGAGAAAAATGGAAGGCTCACTTCATGCTGTGGGGGACCAGTCGAGCTCGTATATCCTGAGCTAACGGCCATGATATG
>QMZD01000058.1 GCA_003662985.1 Archaeoglobales archaeon
ATCATTCACATTTAAACCGAACCTTCTTATCCCGAGAATAGCTAAAGCTACCTGCCTGCCCATATCGTTCATGTAGTAGTGTGTTTTCACGTTCAAGCCAGCCTTCCTGAAAATCCTTGCTAAAGTATCGCCTATCACCGAATTCCTTATGTGTCCTATATGCAATGGTCCATCAGGATTTGCGGAAGTGTGCTCGATTAAGACATTTCCCTGCTCCGTCATGCTTCCATAGTCCTCGTCCTCATCGAGAATTGTATTAACAACATCCTCCAAAAACTCGTAACTCGCGTTGAAGTTGATGTAACCATTGACGACTTCAATACTTCCAACATTGTCAGAAAGATCAGCAGCTACCGCATTCGTGATCTCCGTTGCGATCTCATCTGGACTTCTCTTCTGCTCTTTCGCAAGCTTGAAAGCTATCGTGCATGATAAATCTGCATGCTCGCTCTCCCTAAGAAACCTGCTTACATCCGTATCCAAAAATTTGGATAGTTCTGTTTCAATCTCTTTCTTAAAAACCCTGAACATCCAATCACCGGTTATTTGGTTTGAAGCGAAGGATTGCCGCTATCCCTCCAAAGGCGTTCATCAGCATCGCTCCCTCTTCCGAGTCAGTGGAGATAAACTCAACTTTCGTGCCCATCGATTCGGCCATCTCGCTTAACTCGAGAACGACATCGGTTCGCTCGACTTCCTCCATCTCTATGCTATCCTTCTCGCATCTAGGCGGATTTTCAGTTCCTTCCTTGACCGTTACAACTTTTTCAGCCTCACAAACAGGGCATCGATATTTAACCCTCTCATACCTCAAATCTTCGCTGAGCAGGAGTGTTTCAACAGCTCCAAGCTCAAGGCTCTGCCTGACTTCTTCCTCTCCGTAGGCAGCCAAGCCATCCTTCGCAACCTCCTGCAAGAATCTGCCGATAAGCCTTTTCTCCCTGATTAAATCCAGCTCCTGCAACGCATCCTGGGCTTTTTCAACGAGCTCGAAAAGCCCGCTTTCGTCGGTGTAGCTCACATCGAAAAGCCCTATCACCCTTCGCTGGAGCTCATGGTGCAGATATTCTCCGCTATAGAACTCCTCTTTGGTAGGACTCGGTCCTCCTATGAGTACACCGACCAAGTCCTTGAGATGGGGCAGCAACGCTTCGCTTGCCTTGTCGGCAACCTTCTTGTAGAATTCGTGGATCGCTATTTCCCTAAGCCTCTCGAATCTCACGCTGCTCTGACCGCCCTGCCTGTGCTTACCCGGAACCATCGAGGAGGTGTAACTCAAAACCTCGATTCTCTTGCCCTTTAAAATTCCGACCGTAGCTTCTCTTCTGTCAATGACTATCAGACCGTAGATCTTCTTCTCCTTTAACATCTCCCTCAAGGGTCCAAGATAGAAGCTCGAATCACAGTGATATTTGTATAGAGGAACTGGCTCTGGAGGTTCTATTATTTCGGTGATTTGCTTTTGCCTACCCCCTCCAAGATCGATGTTTCCGCTCAGTATAACCATTCCATGCTCCGGAGGTTTCCTGTAGTATTTCAATCGCTGGAGTATCGCTTCCAAACCAGCAATAACACTCGTTCTCGTTTGCTTTGACTTTATGTTCGAAGCCTGACTGAGCTCACTCTTAAGCTGATTGGCTACATCGGCTATGTTCTTATCCGGTGGAATATAGAGGGTTATCAACTCCGTTCCACGTCCTTTCATCTTCTCCAGATCTTCAAGCTTTCTTTTGAACTCATAGGTCAGTTTCGTGCCCATAGGTATCACTCTCCCTGTTTTATTTGATTTAAAACTCTTTTCACCATTATTTCAATTCCTTTTCATGTTCTGCCAAGCTCTAATGGCCCTTAGAAGATCAATTTTTCTGAACTCAGGCCAGTAAACATCGCAAAAATAGGCTGCCCCTCTGGCTGATTGCCAAGGAAGAAAGTTCGACAGCCTTTGTTCGCCACCAGTTCTTATCACGAGGTCAACAGAGGCTTTTCCATCCGTATATAGATATTTTCCAACTAGATCGGGGGAAATTTCCTCCAAATCTACCTTTCCATCCTTAACGAGCCTTAAAATCTTCCTAACAGCATCAACTATCTCCTGCCTTCCTCCGTAAGCGATTGCAATGTTAAGGAAGAAATTTTTGTAGCCAGAGGTCTTTTTCTCAACTTTTTCAGCCGCTTCCAGGACATAATCGGGGAGATACTCTTTTTTACCTATAACCCTAACTCTAACCTCACTATCATGGATTCTCCTATCATCTGCCAGTCTCTCAAGCTCTTTTTTAATGAGTTCGAAGATGTTCCTCTTTTCTTCCTCATCCCGTTTGAAGTTCTCGGTTGAGAAAGCATAAACCGTGACGTTCCTTATTTTAAGATCCCAACACCAGTTTAAAACCTCCTCAGCTTTTTTGGAGCCAAAGTAATGTCCCAATTTAGTGGGTAAACCTCTACTCCTCGCGTATCTCCTGTTTCCGTCCATAATGATGGCTATATGTTCGGGCATCTTTTTCTTCAAAACCTCGGAAGCTAGTTTCCTTTCGTAAATGCCGTAGATTAGACCGAGTTTCATTTTATCCCTAGCCTAGAGTTTCCGGATTTTCCAAACTTTTCAGATTGTCCAGATGTTCTTTCAAAATCTTGACCACAAGATCCGTGTATTCGGGTTTTAAGAAGTACCTATTCTTGCTCCCGAGCTCCATTTTAATTATCCCCAGTCTCGCGCTCATAAGTCCAACCATCGCCGAAACCCCTCTTGTTTTAATCTCTATTCCTCTGGAGCGGAGTTTCCTGTATATCTCTTCCGTTGTATACTTCTCTCCGCTAAGCATGAGCTTGAGCATTTCCACTCTAATACCTTTTTTATCCCTCTCGAGGTATTTCCTCAATCTTGTTTCTATTTCTTTTTCTTTCTCACTCATCTCTCTTTCCCTTTTTCATTCCCTTATCCCACTCTATTATCCATTTCCCACCCGGTATTTCAAAGAGGTTCTACCTCAACGATTATCCTTTTATAGGTGGGATACCTTTCTATTATGCTTACTTGGAGGGCATCAACCTTAAATCTATCCCTCCATTTTCTCACCGTCTCAACACTTGTCTCGATTGCTGAAACTTCAGCATTTTGGATGAAACGATAATCCCCACCTACCATATCCAAAAACTCAATCGCTTTTTGAATTTTTTCTCTCCCACCCTCTATGAGGCCGCACATTATCGTTCCATCTTCGGTAATAGTGTAAAACTCAGGATGGTTGTAAGCCATTCTCAGCAATCTCCTCCTGAGCTGAACTGAATCTTTGAATCTTGCAGTACAGTAATGGAACTTTTCGACCGAGGTAGCATATCTTTCGGCAATCTCTCTGCTTCCTATGGCCCCATAGAAATCATCAACCTCGTAGCCCCTCTTAACAAGATTTTCATAGTTCGTTTGCGAGAATTCCAGCTCGTTAAGGTTGAGAAAGCAATCCAAATTATTCGCGATCTCTACAATGTCCGGTCTGAAGTACAATGCAGGGATTTCGAAGCCTGCATCCATACCCATCTCCTTTGAATACCTTATCGCATCGATAAACTTCTCGGGATTTTCAAGATTCACGGGATGGAATCGTATTTCATCAAGATAAGGTGAGAGCTTTTCAATGGTTTTCCACGAAGCAGGAATGCTTGTGTAAAGGTGGATGTGGAGATCGAACTCCTTTAGAAGTTTGAGATACTTGATCAGCCTCGCCGGTTTTGATAACGGCTCTCCTCCGGTTATGCTTGCTCCATCCGCATCCATGAGCTCGATCTCTTCTATAATATCCCTTTCACTCTTAACCGGCCTCTCATTTGCGAAAATAACATCCTTACTCCTTCTTTCCTCCGATATTGGGCAGTAAAAGCATGAGTGTACACACTCACCGGTAAGGAACAAAACCAGCTTTCCTCCTTCCCCACATATCTGGCATCCTTCAGGAAGATACGTGTAGAAGCTTCCTGCCTCTCTTTCAATCATTTTCCCCTCCCACCTGAAACCATCTATTCTGAGTATTTTGGTATTCTATTAAAAATTAACCAATCTTCTCATAATAATCTCGCGAATATATAAACTCAGCCAGAATTTTATTCGGTAAGCCTCCTTCTCAAAACAGGATTTTTTCGTGCGATCTTCTCGAGATACGACTCAAAGCTCTCATTATCCGGCACACCAACGTTCAGAAAAACCCCTGTTCTGCCGGTTTCCCTTCTCTTCTCCAAAACTCTCTTCCTTTCCTCTATGATTTCAATCCCCGTATTCAGAATTTTCGAGAGTTCGAGATCGTCCACATCCAGAATCGGGATTTCCTCATGTCCCTCATTAAAAGGAAGGATTAGCATGAGTCTCTTGTCCACCCCCGGTATTCTTTTTTCTTCAAATAGACTTTTAAGGTCTAATGCACCTCCGAAGTTATAGAATTCGATTTCTCTGCTTTTAAGGTTTACAAGGGGAAAACTAACGGTTGTGTTATCTTCAAGAGCGATTTCACCCTTTACAGCATAATTTGGAGTTGCTTGAACGATCTTTCTGTGAATGAAATTGAATCCATCGAGAGCAATCTCAATAAGATATGACGGTGTTCTCCTCGTTATAAAGATGTCAACATCGCTTTGAGAGGTTGCATCTCCTCTCGCCACGCTTCCGTACACTATGGCAGGGATGGAATGTTTCTCGAGCCTTTTCATAATTTGGATTGCTCTTTCTCTTTTTTTCCTCAGTATCTCCCACCTTTCAGGGGAATAGATAACTTTCTTTCTTTCTCCAAAGGTAGCAGTCTTTTTCCGCATACTAATCAGCTAACTAATCACTCAAGCTCGACTCGATCCAATCGAAATACTCCTTCAGACCATCATCCACAGCAAAAGCACAAATGCATGGGGTTTCATAGCTATGTGTCTCTTTTATCCTCTCCCTCAACTCCTTGAACCTTTCTGCCTTCGTTTTGAGGATCATTCCAACCTCCCTTGCCTCCTCAATTTTCCCCTCCCACCAGTACATCGATTTTATCGGAAACATGTTAACGCAGGCAACAAGCTTACTTTCAAGTAACTCTCGAGCGAGCTTTTTTGCCTCCTCCTCATCACCTGCCGTAACGTATATGAACATGTACATTTGATTACCTCCTGTAAATTTTGTAAAAAGTCTCCGAGAGGTTAAAAATGATTTCCCCAAACTGGATGATTGGAATCGGGATCTTCCTCGTTTACTGGTTAGCTGTAGCGATTCTCAAATCAAGAAAAAAGCTTGAAAGGTATAATATAACCTCTTATGGACCGATTCTTCTGATAAGAACTGAAAGAGGGCTCAATTTCCTTGAGAGGGTTGCAAAAAACAAAGTATTTTGGAGAAGACTTGCCGACTCCGGAGTTCCAGCCGTTTTTGCAGGAATGGCCTTCATGTTCATTTTGATAGTGATAACGGATTTCGTCCTATTCACAAACCCACCTCCCCCCTCCGAGCTTACAAATCCAAAAAATGCCCTTCTTATTCCCGGTCTGAATGATTGGATACCCCTTGAGTGGGGAATTATAGGCCTACTCGTCACGTTGGTGGTTCACGAATTCAGCCACGGGATTCTATGCCGGGTAGAGGGTGTCAGAGTGAAATCGATGGGGGTTATTCTGGCTCTGGTTCCGATTGGCGGGTTTGCAGAACCCGACGAAGAGGAATTGATGGATAGAGAGAAAACGAAAAGGATCCAGAGGATAAGGATATTCTCCGCTGGAGTTATAAGCAATTTCATCGTTGCACTCTTTGCATTTGCACTCTTTTTCTACCTCATTGGCTTTCTTTCTCCAACTGTAACGGTCTTAGGAGTCTATCAAGACTCCCCAGCTTTCGGGGTTATCGAGGAGATGTCGATTGTAAAGGAAATAAACGGTATAAAAGTCGTTTATCCTCAAGATGTTGATCGGGCGATTAAATCCGATAAGCTGAGGATCACTGTTGAAAAAAATGGAGAGACGAAAACTATAGAACTTGAGAATCTAGCAGGGCCAAGGATCGTTGGTTTGATAGAGGGTTATCCAGCCAAAGAAGTCGGGATGAAGGAAGGAATGATTATCTATTCAGTCAACGGAATTAGAACTTACTCGATAAGCTCATTTTTCAAGGTAATGAAGGAAACAAAGCCAGACGAGATAGTAGATGTGGTTGTGCTTTACAATGATGAGTTTCAGCATTTCAAGCTAAAACTTGGAAAGCATCCTGCCGCAAATACGGGATTCATGGGCGTCTCCGTTGAAGACCAGATCTCGGGAATGAGAATAGCCTACTCCAGCTTAATCCTCGACTGGCTGAGATCGATACCTTCCCAGCTCTCATCTCCCAGAGGATGGCTGACAATGATTTCGATGCCGATTAACTTCAGAGGTTTTGGTGAGGAGAGTTCAGCCTTCTTCATTCCGGAGAACTTCTGGAAAGATAAAGGTGAGACTTTATTCTACATCCTGAATCTTCTGTACTGGGTTGGATGGATTAACTTTTACGTGGGATTGTTCAACTGTCTGCCAGCGATACCCTTGGATGGTGGAAGGGTTCTTCATGAAACACTTTCCTCCATACTGACGAGGAGGTTTGGGGAGAGGGGTGAGGAGATGTCCTTAGCAGCGGGGAGACTCCTCGCTTTCATTGTATTCTCATCCCTCTTACTTTCCATTCTGATTCCAAATCTCCAAGGATTGACCGGCGGGTAAAAATAGTAAAAAGTTAGTGGATGAAAATTACAAAACCCACGACCAAAAAGTATGAGGGGCTAGTTTTTAAGTTTAAAAAGGGTTAATTTCGCTAACTTTCTTTTTTCTTAGCTTTAGATGTTCTCTTCTTTCCGGTCTTTCCAGTTTTACCCTTCTTCTGTGTTTTCTGCTTCTCCGATTTTTCCTCTTTGACTTTCTCGGTCTTCTCCATCTCCTCAGCCTTCTCGGCCTTCTCAGATTTCTTAGCTTTCTTAGGTTTTTTAGCTTTTTTAGCTTCTTCGACTTTCTTGGCTTCCCCAGCTTTCTCGGCTTTTTCAGCCCCAGCCTCTGCAACTTCAGCTTCTTCAGTTTCCTCAGCTTTCTCAGCTTTTTCGGTCCTGGCTTTCTCAACCTCTAACTCTCCGGCCTCTTTACCCTCTTCTGTCTCCTTAGCTTCGACCTCTTTAGCCGTTTCAGGCCTTGGATATCTCTCCACAAATTCAACCTCTTTTATGTCGTCGAAGTGCTTGAAAATCCCGTCCAAGGCCCTGAACTTTCCTAATATGAAAAACTGATCAAAGCTCGCACCCCTGGGGACTTCAACGATTACCTTTCCATCCTCAATTTTTGCCTCAACTTCTTTTGCTGTATGAAGGAGGAAAAGAGCTTTAATTTTCTCCACCGGCTCTTCGATCTTTTCTTTTATCTCAACATCGAAAACGATCTTCTTTCCGGCGTATGGATGGTTGAAGTCGATTACAGCCCTTCTTCCGATGATTCTCTCCACAGTACCGTATCTGTCTCCCACCTGTATTCTCTGCCCCGGTACGGGCTTTTCCTTTAACTTCGTCAGCGTGATAACGTCCTTATTTTCAGGATCGTACTTTCCAAATGCTTTCTCCGGCTCAACTTCGATCGTTCCTTTAAAACCCACTTCTTTCCCTTCCAAAGCATCATCCAAGCCCTCAATGACATGTCTCTCGCCAACCACAATGACTATATCTCCGTACCTTGCCCTATCACTGAGTCCAGCCTCCTTTGCAACTTCTTCATCCGTTGAATCTATTATCGTGCCATCCTCCAGCTTAGCTGTGTAGCTTATCTTGACGAATTCCCCTTTATTGATCGTTTCTACCTTTACTGCCTCCATGACGATCACCAGTTTTTTATACTGCCGGTGATGGGTATAAAAAGGTTGGTGTGTATGGGTGGAGAGCTTGAGATAGAGGCTAAATTCAAGCTGGAGAAAGTAGAAGATGTAGAGAGAAGGGTGAAAGAGATCGCAGATTTTATAATCGACAAGATCGAAGAAGATATTTATTTTAACTTCGAATTCAGAGATTTTTCTAAAACCGATGAGGCTCTCAGACTGAGAAAAGATGTTGAAGGGGTTACACTCACCTACAAAGGTCCAAAGATAGACAAAGAGACGAAAACAAGGGAGGAGATCAAAGTTAGAATTTTTCCGGAAGATTACGAGAAGATGATTCACGTGCTCGAAAAATTCGGATTTAAAGAATTTGCACAGGTAAGAAAGAAGAGGACGATCTACAGAACCGGCAAAGCTTTAATCTGCCTGGATCACCTAGATGAATTGGGTGATTTCATAGAGATTGAGGTGGAGGATTCTGATTTGAAGAGAGCTAAAGGTGAAATATTTAACCTCGCTAAAATACTTGGAATCGAGAAGGCTGAGAGCATAAGGAAATCTTATTTGGAGCTCTTGATTGATGCTGGGTTGGTTTAGAGTGGATTAGATGA
>QMZD01000059.1 GCA_003662985.1 Archaeoglobales archaeon
CATTATCTAAAATAGATAAGCCTTTTCCGTTTTAATCATTTTAGAAATACCGTTACATACCCATAATCACAACTCCACCACAAGTTCCTTAGTCTCTTTGCATCCCGGTTTCAGCTTAACGACCCATAACAACTCTAATATATCCGTTCACGTTTTTGGATTCCATGGAGGTTTACGGTAGATTTTACGCAAGCGGTGAGATATTTGAAGGATTCTTTGAGGTTGATGGTAGAGAGATGAATTTTGAGGGCCTCAAATTCTCTCTGAATGCTGTGAAGTTCTTACCTCCTGTTAAACCGAGTAAGCTTATCTGCATCGGCGTGAACTACAAGGAACACGCCGAAGAATTCGGTAAGGAGATACCAGACGATCCAATTATCTTCATGAAGCCTGAATCAGCTGTAATTGGTGATTCGGATCCGATAATACTTCCCCCTCAATCGCAAAGAGTTGACTATGAAGGTGAGCTTGCAGTAGTTATATCGAAGAGATGCAAGGATGTTTCATACGATGAGGTTGAAGAATTTATCCTTGGCTACACGTGCTTCAACGATGTCACAGCGAGGGATTTGCAGTTCAAGGATGGCCAATGGACGAGGGGCAAGTCCTTCGACACCTTCGCCCCCATAGGCCCATATGTTGTTCTTTCAAATCAGTTAAATCCAGACAATCTTAAAATCGAGACATTTCTCAATGGAGAAGTAGTTCAGTCCTCAAACACATCCAACATGGCATTCAACGCTTTCAGGCTTGTTGAATTTATCTCCTCAATCATGACTCTAAAGAAAGGGGATGTGATCGCAACGGGAACTCCTTCTGGTGTTGGAGCCCTAAAACCCGGTGATGAGATAGAGGTGAGGATTGAAGGAATAGGAAGTCTAAGAAATCCTGTAATAGCTAAACAAGAGTAGGTCGTAAAACTAAAATCGAAGTTTGTTAATCTCCCCAAAAGAACATAAACGGTAATATTTTAAAACGGAGATCCTCTAGAATTTAAAGTTCACCCCGAATAACTCGATTAACTCGATTAACCAGCATCAAAATTTTAAGGTGATAGGATGAATGAAACGGGAACCAAGAAACCCAAGAATACCGAAAAGCAAGACTTCATAATGGAGAAAGAATACAACGCTCTTGAAAACGAAAAAAAATGGATTGAGAAGTGGGATGGGTTGGATCTTTACTACTTTGACTGGAACTCCAGAAAACCCCATTACATAATCGACACTCCACCTCCCTACCCAACCGGTTCCTTCCATATAGGGAATACCTTAAACTGGTGCTACATCGATTTTATAGCACGATATAAGCGGATGAGAGGATTTGAAGTGATGTTTCCTCAGGGTTGGGATTGCCACGGTTTGCCTACGGAAGTTAAGGTTGAGGAGAAGCATGGAATAAGTAAGAACGATGTTCCTAGAGATGTTTTCAGAAAATACTGCGTGGAGTTTACAGAGGAGAACATCGAAAAAATGAGAGAGACGATGAAGAGGATGGGATTCTCGATCGACTGGAGCAAGGAATACATAACGATGTATCCGGAATACTACTCCAAAACCCAAATTTCATTCGTGAGGATGTACAACAAAGGCCTGATCTATCGAGCCTATCATCCTGTTATCCACTGCCCCAGATGTCAAACCACGATAGCCTTAGCTGAGATGGAGTACAGATCTGGAAAGACTCAGCTCAGCTACATCAAATTTGACGATGACGTCGTAATAGCAACAACCAGGCCTGAGTTAATCCCTGCGTGTGTCGCAATAGCTGTCCATCCGGATGATGAAAGATACAAAAAATTGGTTGGTAAAGAAGTGAGGGTTCCAACAACAGAGTATAAGGCTAAGATAATTGAAGATGAAGAGGTCGATCCTGAATTCGGAACCGGAATCGTAATGATATGCACTTTCGGCGATAGACAGGATGTAAAGTGGTGGAAGAAGCACAACCTTGAGCTTAGAATTGTTCTCAACCAAAACGGGAGACTAAACGAAAAGGCTGGTAAATATAAAGGACTGAAAATAGTCGAGGCAAGGGAAAGGATACTGGAGGACCTTGAGAAAGAAGGAAGAGTTCTGAAAAAGGAGGAAGTTGAGCATAACGTCGGGGTGTGTTGGAGGTGCAAAACTCCTGTTGAGATAGTCGTAGAGGAGCAATGGTTCGTAAAGGTTGAGAAAGACAGGATTCTGAGGGAAGCTGAGAGGATAAACTGGATCCCCGAACACATGCTCAGCCGTTTAAAGTCTTGGGTAGAAGGAATGGAGTGGGATTGGGTTATAAGTAGACAGAGAATATTCGCAACCCCGATTCCGGCATGGTACTGCAAAAAATGCGGGGAAGTTTTGGTTGCAAAGGAAGATTGGTTGCCTGTCGACCCCTCAAAGGATCATCCAAAGATTCCCTGCCCATCATGCGGATCTGTTGAGTTTATTGGCGAAGATGATGTCCTCGATACGTGGATGGATTCGAGCATAACTCCCCTTGCAATCGTTGGCTGGCCCAATGAGACCCGAGAGTACCCCGTCAGCCTCAGGCCTCAAGGACACGATATCATAAGGACTTGGGCCTTTTACACGATTCTACGCTCACTTGCTTTAGTAGGCGAAATTCCCTGGAATGAGATCGTTATAAACGGGATGGTTCTGGGAGAGGACGGAAGGAAGATGAGTAAAAGCCTTGGAAACATAATATCTCCTGAAGAAGTCATCTCCAAGTACGGCTCCGATGCGTTAAGGCAGTGGGCTGCGAGTGGTTCAACTGGGAGTGATGTGATGTTTACTTGGAAAGAAGTTGTTGCTGCAACAAGATTTCAGCAGAAATTCTGGAGCATCCTTAGATTTTCCGTAAACCACCTTAAAGGCTACAAACCTGACGAAAAGGACGCAGAAAAAATGAGGGATGCCGACAGATGGATACTCTCAAAACTGAACAGGGTGATTGAGGAAGCCATTGAATCAATGGACAACTACAGATTCGACGAGGCTTTGAAGGCTATAAGGAGTTTTGCATGGTATGAGTTCGCCGACGACTACCTTGAATTGGTGAAAAACAGACTCTATTCAGGAAGTGAAGATGAGAAGAGGGGGGCTAAATTCGTCCTTTACAAAGCACTCAGTGCGATGATAAGAATGATCGCTCCATTCACACCCTTCCTTGCGGAGGAGTGTTGGAACATCCTTTGTAAAACTACGGAGGACAAAGACACCCAAGACATCCAAAACATCCAAAGTGTCCATCTCCAGAGCTATCCGGAGGTTGAGGAGAGATTCATTGACTACGAGGCTGAGAAGAGGGGAGAACTTATCAGGAGCATAGTTGCAGAGATAAGAAAAATGAAACATGACAGAGGAATGGCTCTAAATGCCCCGCTTAAGAAGGTAATGATCCACTCTCCAGAGAAAATCGATATAAGGGACATAGCCGGGGCAGTTAACGCTGAAGTGGAGTTCTTGGATGAGATGCCGGAAATTGAGAGCAGAATAAAAAGACTGAAACCGAAATACAACGTACTCGGACCGATTTTCAGGGATAAAACGAAAAAGATAGTGAAATTGGTTGAGAGACTCGGAGACAAGGAAATTCAGAAATTTGTCAACTCCGGAAACTACGAGATAGAAATAGACGGCGAACTTATAGAACTGAAAAGTGATTGGTTCGATGTAGAAATCGAAAAACAAATTGGAGGAAGGGACGTGGTCGTTCTTGAGGTTAAGAGGGCAAGTGTTATCGTTGAAATCTAGTCGAAAAACAGTTAAGTAAACTCAGCCGAAATCCATAAACAAGTCGGTTGTAAACTAAAATAAGGGCACGTGAAAACAAAAAATTAATATCGTTTAAGGGGGTTCTATCTGCCAGGGGGTGGAGTCGTGACTGTGGATGGGCCAACAGGTTTATTTGAGATTAGTGAACCTGACTTTGAACACATCGTAAAATGTGTTCTCAAGCTCACGATCTCTGAACTTGAAGTTTATCTAGCATTGATTGACAATCCCGGAGTTGGAGTTGACGAACTATCAGAAATCATGGGAAAAGACAGGAGTGGGGTTTACAGAAGTCTTCAAACTCTGTTAGAGAAAGGCTTGGTTAGAAGAGAATATAGGATACTCAAACACGGTGGTTACAAATACATCTATAATCCAATCGATGTAGAAATTCTCAAATCAATTCTTCGGGAAGAACTTGAGAAGTGGTTCAGAAAACTTAACGAGGTAGTCGAGAAATTTAGCGTAGAGGAGATAAAAGGTATAACAAAATCTGAAAGTTGAGAGTAACGAAACAGAATGACTTAAAGGAACCGCTTTTTACCTCTTTGGAGTTCTTTAGAGTAAACGATTTAAGAACTTAGATTGAATTATGAATATGAAAGCGGTTTGGAAGGGATCCATCACCTTTGGCCTGGTGAACATTCCGGTAAAACTTTACACCTCAACTCTACCAAAAGAGCTCAATTTCAAGTTGTTACATGCTGAGGATGGAGGAAGAGTTAGATACAAAAGGGTTTGTGAAAAATGCGGAAAAGAGCTGACGAAGGATGAGATTGTAAGGGGTTATGAGATTTCCAAAGATGAGTTCGTCATCCTCACAGATGAGGATTTTTCAAAGATCCCCTTGAAGACGATCAAGCATGTAGATATAAAACAGTTCTTTTCCCCTGAAGAGCTTGGAGTCATCTTTTACAATGGGTTCTTTTTAATCTCCCCAGAAAAAGGTGGTGAAAAGCCATATTATCTTCTAAGAAGAGCGATGGAGGAAACTAACAGCATGGGAATAGGGAAGATAACCTTAAGGAACAGAGAGCATCTAGTTGGGATCAAACCGTATAATGGTGGGTTGATTCTAGTCCAGCTGCATTTTATCGAGGATCTGAGAAATCCTTCAACCGTTTACGGATGGGGGAGGGAAGTGGAGGTTTCCGACGAGGAGCTTGAACTTGCAAAAGAGCTTATTATGGCGATGAAAAAGCCCTTAAAGATTGAAGAATTCGTTGATGAATACAGAGAGGCTTTAATGAACCTCATAAATGCGAAGATTGAAGGAAAGGAGATCAGTGTGGCTGAAGAGATTGAAGTGAGCAAATCTCTGATCGATGCACTGAAGGCGAGTCTTGAAGGAGTAAAATCATAAATTACTGCATAATCTGAACGAAGGATGAACTGGTTTGATCTTACGATAAAACCGATGCTCGCTGTAAAGGGCAGGCCTTTTGATGACAAAGACTACATCTTCGAGATAAAGTGGGATGGAACCAGATGCATAACCTTTATCGATGCAAAAAACAAGAGATTGAGGTTGCAGAACCGAAGACTTCTTGATATAACCTACAGATACCCCGAATTCGATTTCTACAATTTTTGCAACAAAAACTACATTCTCGATGGAGAGATCGTTGTCCTAAAAAAAGGTAGGCCAGATTTTAAGCTTCTACAGCAGAGAGAGCAGGTTGAGAACAGAATGAAAATCGAGATACTCTCTAAAAAGCTCCCTGCAACATATATCGTATTCGATATCCTGTGGGTTGAAGGAGTGGGATGGGTAACCGAGAAACCTCTCATCGAAAGAAAAAAGCTTCTTGAAGGTCTTGTGAAGGATATAGGTGGAAACATCATGGTTTCCAAGTACGTTTTTGAAAAAGGAAAATTATTCTTCGAAAAAGCAATAGAACTGGGTTTTGAAGGAGTAATTGGGAAAAGGAAGGATAGTACATACACTCCGGGAAAGAGGAGCAATTACTGGGTAAAAATCAAGAAAAAAAACTCGATAGATGCGGCCATCCTTGGTTACATGAAAGGTGAAGGTGGGAGGGAAGAGTTTTTCGGTTCGCTGATTCTGGGACTCTACGATGGAGAACAGTACGTTTACATCGGAAGGGTTGGAACGGGTTTTGATGTTAAATTTCTGGAATGGTTTACTGAAGTATCAGATAATTATAAAACGGATAATTGCCCCTTTGAAGAAACACCAACGATAAAGAGGGAAGTCCAGTGGCTCAAACCATATTTTGTTTGTGAAGTGGAATTTATGGAGGTGAGTAGCGATAAAAAACTTAGAGCCCCAGTTTTCAAAAGAATGCGATTCGATAAAAAACCGGAGGAATGTCTGATGGAGCAGTTGAAATGATTTGATAATTCGATAATGTAGCCATTTGATGTTATGTTTGACTTTGCATCCTTACATCCTTACATCTTACACACTTGCATCCTGTATCCCTGCAATCTTCTCTAGCCTATTTTTCCAAAAGCTCTTTGAGATATATTATCTGGCATGAGTGCTCCACATAGCTGATGAGGTTGAAAGCTTCTCTAAAAGAATTTCCTGCAGCATAAATTCCATGTCCCTTGGCAACGGCATAGCCCTTTCTGGAAATAGAATCAGAAATTACTTCAGCAATATCTTCCGTCATAAACTGCCCCTCCAGAACCTCTATTTCCCCAAGAAACAGCTTCCCCTCAAGATCGAGAGGCTCAATTTTGTTCCTTGTGAGGGAAAGAACAACGTTGTATACCCCATGGCAGTGTAAAATTACCCTGTAATCCGTTTTAAGATATGTTTTGGTGTGAACGAGTCCATCACTGGATGCTTGTCTATCTTTTATCTCCTGAATGCTTTGTTCCTTAACCTCTAGCTCGACAAAAGAGCTAACATCCAATGAGTCGAGATTAACACCTGTTTTTGTGATGAAAAAGGTGTTATCGAGTCTAAAGCTCAAATTTCCGCTTGCACCATCAATCAATCCTCTCTCGTACAGCTTTTTTCCGTATTTTATTGCCTTCTTAAACATTTCATTTAATTTCATCTCTTCCGATTTATCTTTCGGCTTTCCCATGTTACCCCTCAATCCAATTCAATATTCCTACTCCTCTCGAGCCTGTCGAGGAAATTGTGTATGAGTACGACACATTGATCCGCCTGAAGTGAGAGTGGGGAGACGGAGATTATCCCCCTTACCTTTCTTAAAATTAGCTCCTCAATATCTCCACCTACTCCGAGGTGATCTCCCATTACGAAGACCGTTTTCTCTTCTGGACCTATTGATAAATCGAAAATGTCTCTTCCGTCTTCTCTTAGATAAAATATCGAAAAGTCACCTAATTCTGAAAGAATCTCGTTTACAGATTTCTTAGCGGTAAAAATTCCAGGGGAGGTCTCTTTCCACTCTTCACCTCTGTGTTTCAATGCCTTTCTGATCAATCCTGCCACATTTCTTTCATCGGGTGACATGTATCTTACCTTGCCTCCATGAACAAGAATCGACCTGGGAGGGTCAGGTTCACCGAGAAGAACCCCAATAGCTCCGGAATCTTTTCGTATTCCATGGGAAATGAAAAGAGACTGCGCTATAAACCTGCATACAATATCCATCCTGCCCCCAGAACTGGGGAGGTCGTTGAGGTTGAAATCTCCGGTTGAGGCTTTGTTTCCAATAATAATGAAAAGCCTTTTCAAGGAGCGTGTGGGATCTGATTCATGATTCATCCTTGAACTATCCTGCTTGGCTATTTAAATTTGTTTAGTTTTTTTAAGCAACATTTAGTTTTAGGTAAGAATTTGCAGGTCTATCTCAGCTTAGTGGTGGACAGCAGCAGCGCGTTGCAATAGCAAGAGCTTTAGCCATGAATCCAGAGGTTATGCTCTTCGATGAGGTTACCTCAGCTCTCGATCCTGAACTCGTCAAGGAGGTTTTGGATGTCATGAAGCAACTCGCTCAGGATGGAATGACCATGATGATCGTTGTAACGCATGAGATGGGTTTTGCTAGAGAAGTTGGAGACAGACTCATTTTCATGGACGAAGGAGTTATAGTTGAGGAAGGTGAGCCTCTGGAAATTTTCGAGAGTCCAAAAAATCCGAGGACAAGGAGGTTTTTGAGTGTTATACTGTAAATTCCGTAAATTTGCTTAAGATTAGGTTAAATTGCAGGTTAAAATTTCAATCGATTTTCAGGAATATTTAAATTCAAGGCAATCATCTTTCGTTCATGGCCAATAAAAAATCTGACGATAAGCTCGTAATCAAAAGACCAGGATATCCTACAAGGGGTGAGTTGGTTATCGGAACTGTTACAAGGGTTCTCGATTTTGGAGCGTTTATATCTTTAGACGAATATGAAAACAAGGAAGGTCTTGTCCATATCAGCGAAATTGCTCCCGGCTGGATCAAGGACATAAGGGACTACGTTAAGAAGGGGCAGAAGGTTGTGTGTAAGGTTCTTGACATAAACCCGAAAAGGGGGCATATAGACCTTTCCATAAAGGACGTCAATGATAGACAGAGAAGGGAGAAAATGCAGCAGTGGAAGAGTGAGCAAAGGGCCTTCAAATGGATGGAGATAGCAGGTGAAAAGGTTGGAATACAAAGAAAAGAGCTCGTCGATATAGGAAGAAAACTTCTTAAAGAATTCGAGACG
>QMZD01000060.1 GCA_003662985.1 Archaeoglobales archaeon
GATTTCCTTGAGACTATCTCGAATGCTTCTCTGGTCGCATTCCTAAGGGATTCAACCTCCATTTCATCCAGCTGCTCCCCTCTTGCAATTTTCCCTTGCAACGCATGGGCTTTAACCAGCCCACTTCTCAGCGCTACCTCCATCAGGATGTTATCAACCGGAAAGCTGAGATTCTCAATATCAACTGGCTCAAAATAACCCTGTCTTCGCAAAATCTTAACCAGAAGGTGGCTCTTCTTCATCAACGGGTCTTTATAAGCCTGAAATTTTCTCAGTTGCTGAAGGATCCCCATTCCATCTTGCCTAATAAGATACCTTTCTGAGGATTTCAGTAAATTTCTGAGATCGCTTTCGTAGTGATCAATCAACTTTTGTGCACAGTCCCTTAAAAGCAAAGCCCTCTCGGCAGGATCTCTAATTGTAACATCGCCTATACTGAAAATCCTTGTTATGTCTTTTTCAGTAACCTTGATCATTTTCTTAGCGGTAAAAAGATCTGGCTCATTTTTTTGAGCTCTTCTTGCAAGGAGATACATCAGATCTGAGCCATGATAAAGCTTCCCCCCGACAAAAGCCTCAAACCTCTTGGGCTCAGGATGGGTTCTATGATCTATTGCAACGAGGAAGAACACGTAATTCGGATAGATAAAATCGTCGTTTTCGGGAAATAGATCCGGTGAATTGAAGGAGATTGGCTTGTATCCCAATTTTTGTATGATTTTTCCTAACCGCTTCACCCTCTCCTCGTTTATTTCAATGTTAAATCCACTCACTCCACTTAACCCGACCATCTCAAACCAAATATTCATCACCAACTTTTTAAATTTAAGTCTGAACCAAATGGATGAGGAATAGCAGGATGCTTTAAAGAGAAAAAACCAGAAATCAAGTTTGAGGTTTTATCGGTAACGAGAAACAAGAAATATTTATAAAAAATAGTATAAGTATTTTAATTGCGGGGAAAAATAATTTTCAGATTTTTAAGAAAGCAAAAGAAAACTTTTTGACCAAAAGGGACTTATAATTCTAAAACAAATAACAAATATGGCTAGCGAGCATCTAGAGGACTACCTCTTCGAAGAGGTGGTGATCACTGAGTCAAACGCTCCCAAGTTCATTCTCAATGGCCAAGAGGTTAACATTTGGGACGGGGATCTTTCCCACTATCACTCTCTCAGTGTTGCAGATTATATAAGAGATAGCCTTCTAGAATTTGAGAAAAACGGAATCGATCCCTTCCCAGAAATAATTGGAAAGAAGTCTGAAAAAGAGATGCTAAAAAACGCCCTCATGAGTGGCTCAAATGTTCTTTTCAAAGGAATGAAAGGTTATGGAAAAACAACTTTCTCAAAAAGCATTGCCAAGCTTCTGCCTGAGAAGATTCTGGCCGTTAAAGGATGCAAGATAAACGATGACCCCACGAGACCCGTATGTTTCTCATGCAAAAAAGCTTTGATGGAAGAAAACGAGGTGGAGCTCACATGGGTTGGCAGAAAGTGGGTGAGAATCCTCGGCGACCCAATGATGACTACCAGGCAGCTTATAGGTGGACTTAGCATCCAGAAGATAAGGGAGGGCCACGATATCGATTCCCCAGAGGTTTTCACCCCTGGTAGAATTTTAAAGGCCCATAGAGGTATAGCCTACGTTGACGAGCTCGGAGCCATTCCTTCGGCGATGCAAACCCTCCTGCACGAGTTGCTTGAGGAAAAACAGATAACAACGCCTGAGGGAGATATAATCCCGATGAGAATAGATACGATTTTCATATCTTCTACGAACCCTGCAAACTATCGTGGAACCTCGGATATCAAGGAGCCTCTCCTCGACAGGATGGAGGAGATATTCATAGGCCCTCCCGAGACCCTTGAGGAGGAGATCCTAATCGGGCTGAGGAATATGAAATTAAAAGATGGGCCAGCCCTACCAGATTGGCATCTCAAAATCCTAGCAAGAACCGTGAGAGTGGCAAGGATGAAGGATGGAAACAAGTTTGCCAATCGCATAGAGACCGAGCCGTCTTGTAGGGCAACGATAAAACTTTTTGATCACGTAAGAGCTTCAGCCTTAAGGGCAAATAGAGAGTCCGTAATGCTTGCGGATTATGGGAAAAATTATGAGAACATTAAGCTCGGATTGAGAAGTAGAATCGAGCTAGATTACGAGGATATTTCAAAAGATGAAGTTATCTCTGCACTTGTTGAAGATGCGATAAACCGTACTTCAATGGAGATCTATTCTCGCATTCCAAGGGACGAGTTTGGAGGGATTATGGAAGATATCTCAAGCCTGGGTGTTATCGATGTCGAGAGGGCAGAATTCTCTGAACAAGCCCACCTCACATCTTTCATCGAGAGTCTATGCTCATCTCCAGTGGAGTACAACTCTGCTCTGGAGATTCTTCTCGAGACTCTTAGAAGGTGTACAGGAGTAATTTCCAAAATTGAGTGTGGAAAGTATGAATACACAGGAAGAGAATCTATCAGAGAGCGGGAAACCTGATTGCAGTCTTTGTAAGGAGGAGGATGGGCTCAGCGAAGAGCTAGCCTCCAGCCTCCTTTACTCCCTTTTCAACCCTTACGCAAAAAAAGAGGGATGTGTCAGCTCAAAAGATTATATCAAGCAAAATCTAGAGGATGGTGAAGCTTTGGAGAACTTCGAAACCTTGGATGCGATCTTCAAAGACCTCATAGCAAACTTTGGTTATTCCGACTCCTCATGGATTGAGAAGGTTGATGAATTCAGAAGGGCAAAACAGAAGGCGTGGGAGCAGATAAAAAAGGAACTAATGGATGGTTCGATAAGTGAGGAAGAGTTGAGTCCGAGTGATCTGATAGAGAACCTTGGAGAGGAGATAATAAAAGATCTGATGAAAGAGGGATATGTCGAGGGTTACGAAAGACGAAGATATAGGAAAATGATACTTTTCAGCAAACATGCTGAGAGAATGATTGGAGAGAAGATAGTTCAGCTTGCAGTTGAGGAACTTCCAGTCAAAAAGCCTGGAGGGGACGAGGAGATTCCGAAAAAGAGTGTTTCTATATTCTCGAGCTACTTCTTAACAGACTACGATCCTTTCACCCACGTGTTCGATAATATCGATCTGTCTGAGACGCTTTTGAATTGTGCATTAAAGGATGATTTCTCTTTTGATGAGAAAAACATAGTTGCAAGAGAGCCTAAACACCTGGAGAAGATAACCTATATCATGCTCATTGATGTCAGCGACTCAATGAGGGGGAAAAAATTTGTTGGTGCGATAGAATCAGCCATAGGGTTGAGAGAGGCAATAAAAAGGCGAGATTCCAGAGAGTTGAAGATAATAGCCTTCAATCACCGGGCAAGAGAGGTTGACAGAGGAGAGATACTCAACCTTTATCCACAGGGACGAACGGATATAGGCCTTGCGCTGAAAAAGGCCAGAGAAAGTCTAAAAAAGTCTGATGGTACAGGCGTAGTATTTCTTATCACAGACGGAGAACCAACCTCAAGCTTTAATCCCTACATCTCTCCAGGGATGTGCGCTGTAAGAGAAGCCAAGCGCCTCAGGAATGTTGACGCGAGGCTCTCGATCATAATGCTCGGGAGAGATGAGAGCTTCAGAAGGATCTGTGAACACATGGCAAAGGCCTGCGGTAGATCAAGAATATTCTATTTCTCAGATCCCCTAAACTTAAAGAATTATTTCATAAAGAGTTTTATGAAAGGGTAGCCTGTGTATACCCGGGGAGTTAGCGATAAATAACTCAGTTATCAATCGTAATGCTCCGGAGAAACCAGCATCTCTTCTTCGGTTGGGAGCCTGAAGCCAAACCTCTCTTTTATAACGAGATATGCCATCTCTGGCGGTATAGCACCTATTTCGGTTATTATCAGGTCTATATATCTCCTCGGAGTTATGTCAAATGCTGGATTTCTCACCCTAACTCCCGTAGAGAGTAAATCTTCCGAAACTACCTCCTTCGGTGATCTCTCCTCTATGACCACGGTTTCGCCAGCGAGGGTTTTCGGGCTGAACTTGTAGGTTTCCGCTGCAACCATAAATGGAACCCTAAATTCATTCGCACACAAAGCAATCTGGGATGTTCCTATCTTATTTATGAGAGCACCATTAACCGTTATGGCGTCAGCTCCAACAATTACGTAATCTATATCCCTCATGAAATATCGAACAGCAGAATCTACAATGAGCGTTACGGGGATTCCTTCGTTTCTTAATTCCCTAACCGTTATGTGGCCTTGATATCTCGGCCTTGATTCGGTTGCAAAAACCTCTATCTCCTTCCCTGCCTTATGTGCCTCCTTGATTACTGAAAGTGCTGCAGATGAATTACAGTGTGTAAGGATGGTTGAAAAACGCTTTATCCTCCTAACACCAATCTTTCCAATCTCTCTTTTAGCAGAATCCACCCAATTGATGAATTCTGTAGCTCTTTTAATTAAATCCTCCCTTTTTTCCTCAACAGTCTCGCCAGAGTACTGCATAACATAATTTATGGCATTGTAGAGGCTTACGGCTGTAGGTCTGGTGTTGAGGAGCTTATCGGCTGCTTCTTTTATTTTAACATCAAAATCATCACCGATTTTCTGGACAAATTCCAACAGGGTTTCAGCCGCAAATCGAGCGATTTTTGCCGCTCCTCTAACCTCCATACTGATTATTTTTCTCGCAGCCTCCTCTATCATTTCCATCTCACTCATTTCATCCATCAAGACCCCTCCTTGGCGAGCAGGGCTGCTCCCTTAGCCACCGCAAGTTCATCCTTTATACTAGCAATTTCCGGATTGAATTCCGGCATAAGATAATTTCCAACCTCTTCCTTAAGTCTCGCGATATCAAGCCTATTTCCAATCCCTCCGCCAATTATTACGGCTTCAAAGTCCATGAGCATGATTGCAAAGCCAATTGCCCTACAGAAATCCTTGAATCCTTTCATTTCATAAATCTTGCTCTCATCAAGCTTAAACAATTCTTTGGCTTCCATACCTGTCTCCTTTTTTATTGCCCAACCACCAAAGTATGCTTCGAGATGATCTTTTCCTCCACAAACACACGTTCTACTATCTTCTGTATTTCCGACGACGACGTGCCCTATTTCGCCCGCTAAACCCTTTCCTCTGTAGATCTTTCCATCAATCACGATTCCAGCCCCAATTCCGGTTCCAACGGTGATGCCGAGCATATTCCCGAAAGCAAATTTTTTTGCGGCATAAAAGGCAAAGCAGTTTGCATCATTCTCCATTAACCCATCAAACTCAGGGATTGTAGGCAGATTCGGAGCCTTTACGATCTTCCCAGCTTTGATCCATGCTGCAATGCCGAGACAACTTCTTTCTACACCATATCTTCTTTCATAGTCTTTTATAATCTCAGGAATTTCCGAAATTTTATCAGATGTTTTGAAAGATCGTAAATACCTGAACTCCCCGGAATCTTCAAGTAGAACTACATCTATGTTCGTTCCACCTATGTCAACCCCGAGAAATGGCATGGGAAGAGTTGCTTACAATGTTTTAAAACGTTAACTCTCAAGGTTAATCTCAAACTGAATAGCTCACGACGGAAAGAATATATCCTTGCTCGAGAAATTAGAATCATGGTAAAATTGCTCAGCTTTGAAGATGGTGTTAAAGCCGTAAAACTTGCAAGAAGAGCAATAGAGAGTTATTTGAACGATAAAATCGTGCTTAAGGAGAGATATGAGGGTGTTTTTTCCGAGAAGAGAGGTGTTTTCGTAACTCTGAGAAAGAACAAGAACTTAAGGGGCTGTATTGGCTTTCCCTATCCATACAAACGGCTTGACGAGGCCATAATTGATTCTGCAATAGCTGCAGCCACTGAAGATCCGAGGTTTTCTCCCGTTAAGGCTGCCGAGATGGAGGAGATAACCGTTGAGGTTACAGTTCTCACACCCCCAGAAAAGATTGAGGCGAAACTTGAAAAGTTACCTGAACACGTTGAAATAGGAAGACACGGGTTAATTGTTAAGAGAGGTGCGTTTTCAGGTCTTCTCCTCCCGCAGGTTGCGATTGAGTATAACTTCGATGCGGAGGAATTCCTCTCCCAGACGTGTATGAAAGCTGGTTTACCTCCAGATTGCTGGTTAATGAAGGGGACAGAAGTATACAGATACGAAGGACAGATCTTTGAAGAAAGAGAGCCAAGAGGAGAAATAATCGAGATGGACGTAAGATCCTACCGTTAAAGCAAGAGTGAGGGATTTTAGTGAATTCTGGAAATTTATGGCATAAAGAAAATTATAAATAATTTCCGCAATACCTCTCACAAAACGGTGATGCTCAATGGTAGATGTAATTTTGAACGGAGAGATTTTGAAGACGGTCTCAAAGGCGATGGTGTCCCTTGTTAGCGAGGCAAGATTTCACTTCAAGGATGAGGGTTTACATTCAAGGGCGGTAGACCCAGCGAATGTCGCGATGGTTATAGTTGATGTCCCAACTTCATCATTCGAATCATACCACGTCGATGGAGAATTTGTGGCTGGAGTCGACGTGAACAGAATCTTCGATATCTCGAAATCGATAAGAAGTGACGAGAGAGTTGAGCTAACCGTGGTTGATGAAACATCTTTAATGATCAAATTCGGAAGTGTGAGGTATTCGGTATCCCTCATTGATCCTTCTGCAATAAGAAAGGAACCAAGGGTGCCACAAATAGACTTACCAGCCAAAATCGTCATGGATGCGGGAGAGTTCAGGAAAGCGATAATGGCGGCTGACAAGATAAGTGATCACGTTGTTTTCAGAACTAACAGCGAAGGATTCTTCATAGAGGCAGAGGGAGATGTAGACAGGATAACTTTCCATCTCACAGAGGCTGAACTGGCAGAGTTCAATGGGATGGAAGCTAGAAGTATGTTCTCCCTTGAGTATTTGAAGGAGTTTGTGAAAATAGCCTCTCCCGGAGACGTGCTAACGATAAGACTCGGAAACGACTATCCGGGAAGAATGATCTTCGAAGTGGCTGCCGGGAAGGTCAAGGTAGAATACATTCTTGCTCCAAGGATTGAGGCAGAATAAAATTTTCTACTTTTATGCCAGTTCCTACAACAAAAAAGAGACCGTTTCTGCCTTTTTTTCCTCTAATAATCAAGTATCCCTTCCTTAAGATAACCGGGATATTTCTGGAGCATGAGTTTGGAAACGTTGAAAACATGCTTAACGCTGCGAAGAAAAACTACGTTGTGGTTGAAGGAATTGAGAGGGGAAAGGAGATAGTAAAATCGATTATAGAGGGTTCCGAGGTTTCCTCAAACGGCATCTACGAGGATTTCTTCTGCCTGGACTGTGAGATCGCTTGCTACAAAAAATGCACGACTGAGTTTCTCAGCCATGATTGCATATCTTGCGGTGAATGCTTCAGAAATTGCACATTTGAGTCTGAGACAGAATTCTACCTAAAAAGAAGGAAGGATGCTGTTATTTCGGCTATAAGTTATTTATACTCTAGAATTCTGTCATCCAACCTCGAAGACTGGGTTTTGAGGAGGTATGCCATTAAAGAGTCGGAGAGATATGCGAGCACTTTTCATTTCGAGAGGGTTCCTATTTTAAAACTAATTTCCTCGGATCTTGGAGTGAAGGCAAGGTATCCTGGGAATTCTAAGAATTCTAAGAATCCTAGGAATTCTAAGGACTTCAAAGTCCATGTTTCCTCTTACCTAAAGGTTGCCGTGAGATTAAAAGCTCCCAGTTGGAGGCTCCTGAACAGGGGTTTAAAAAACGGATATATTTACCTTAACAAAGAGGATTTCCTGAGGGTTCTCAAAGAGCACCTCAGAAGTAAATTATCCCAGAAAGAGAACTACACGTCCATGCTCGAATTCGATTTTATAAGAGAGGATATTGAGGAGCTCAAGGTAATAGCTGAGAGAAAAAGGGAAAGGCTACCAAAGATTAGCTTCGAAAAAATTGAGGTTTCAAATTTTCCACCCTGCATGCGAAAGATTCTTTCAGATCTTCAAGCGGGTGTGAATCTCCCCCACACAGCCAGATTTGCTCTCACATCCTTCCTCCTCAATCTCGGAATGGATGTTGAGGAGATCATCGGTCTCTATAAAACGGCTCCGGACTTCGATGAGGATAAAACGAGGTATCAGGTTGAGCATATCGCCGGAGCAAAGGGAACAGAATACGAGACCCCCTCCTGCGAAACCATGAAAACGTATCACAACTGCTTTTACGACGACTCATGCAAAGGAATCTATCATCCAATCCAGTATTACTTTGAAAAAATTAAGAAAAATAGAGGCTTGGTAAAAGGGGTA
>QMZD01000061.1 GCA_003662985.1 Archaeoglobales archaeon
AAACCAGTTCCGGTGGCCATTAAGATATATCGAACAGAAACAAGTGAGTTTTACAAAATGGATGAGTACATCTTTGGCGATAAAAGATTCGATCTTAGAAGGATTTCGAGAAAGGATTTAATTGATCTATGGGCCGAAAAGGAATTCAGAAATCTTCAGAGAGCCTACACTTCAGGTGTAAATGTCCCAAAGCCAATCGTTCACTTCAAAAACATCCTGATAATGGAATTTCTGGGGGAAGACGAGATACCCTCTCCATCCCTTTTCGAGATCGGGAAGGATTTGCCAGAGGTCGTTGATTGTGAGCGTTTGTTTGATGAAATAGTTAGGAACGTAAAACTGCTTTACAAGAATGCTGAACTCGTTCATTCTGATTTAAGCGAGTATAACATTTTGCTTCATAGAGAAGAGCCGTATCTCATCGACATGGGGCAGGCTGTGCTTACAGACCATCCTAATGCAGAAACGTATTTTGAGAGGGATTTAAGGAATTTAGTTCGATTTTTCAACAAATTTGGCCTGAAAAAGGAAATCAGCGAAGTTCTAGAGGAGATAGTTAGCTGATGAAAGGTAGTAGAGTGGGTGAGAAAAATGGATGAGAAAGATGGTTTAGATGAAGCAAATAGGGTAACCGAAAGAGCAATTGAAGAAAGAGAAAGTAAGGAGAGAAAAGAAAGCAATGAGTACGAATTCACCCAGCAAACCCAGATAAGAGTCCCAGAAGATAGAATAGGAGTCATCATAGGTAGGGAAGGTGAGATCAAGCGCAGAATAGAGGATGAAACCGGTTGCAAAATAAAGATCTCAAGAGATGGAATTGTAAGCATAAGAGGAAACGATGCCATCGGATTCATTAAAGCTCAGAACGTGATTAAGGCTATTGCCCGAGGATTCAACCCAGATGTAGCTTTTAAGCTACTCAAAGACGATTTTAAAGTTCTTGAAATAATAAATTTGGCAGATTACGTTGGGGAAAATGCACTCAAGAGGGTTAAGGGGAGGATAATTGGCAAAGATGGAAAGATGAGAACGAGCATAGAGGAAACCCTCGATGTCAACCTCTCAATTTATGGAAAAACGGTCTCGATAATCGGCGATATGGATAACGTTTATGCCGCTAGAGAGGCAATTCTAATGCTTATTGAAGGAGCCCAGCATTCTAGGGTTCTCAGATTCATGGAAAAGAAAAAGAGGGAGATAAAAACCAGGGATCTTGATTGGAAACCCTTGATGTAGCATGTAGATTTGTCTAATCGCTTGATCACTCAACTTTGAGCTTCTTCAGCTCTTCCTCCTTCAAGGCTCTCCTTAGCACTTTGCCAATATTTGTTTTTGGAAGCTCCTTTCTGAGCTCGATTATTCTTGGTACCTTGTAGGCAGCAAGTTTTTCTCTGCAAAACTTCTCTATCTCCTCAGCTGTGACTTTTGAGCCCTCCTTCAGCACAATGAAAGCCTTTACAGTCTCCCCTCTCTTGGGATCTGGCACGCCTATGACTGCAGCTTCGAGGATATCAGGATGCTCATACAGCACCTCTTCGACCTCTCTGGGATAGATGTTGTAGCCGCCGGCTATGATCATATCCTTCTTCCTATCAACAATATAGAAATAGCCATCCTCGTCCATCTTTCCGATATCCCCGGTTAGCAACCAGCCGTTTATCAGCGTGTTTTTCGTCTCCTCCTCCATCTTGTAGTATCCCTTCATAACCTGAGGGCCTTTGATTGCTATTTCTCCTATTTCACCCGGAGGTAGGATGTTACCTTTATCATCCACAGTTACAGAAATCGTGTCAGGTATCGGTAGACCTATACTGCCCTCTTTGTTTAACCCATTTACGGGATTTGCATGGGTAACGGGAGAAGTCTCGCTCAAACCGTATCCTTCAACAAGCTTTCCTCCTGTTAAAGCCTCAAATTCTTTCTTCACCTCAACGGGCAATGGGGCTGCCCCACTTATACATGCCTTTATCGAACTCAGATCGTATTTCTTAACATCGGGATAGTTGTTTATCGCATTGTACATCGTCGGAACACCACAGTAAATTGTTGCCCTATGTTTCTGAATTGACTCGAGAACTCTCTTTAAATCTCTTGGATCGGGAATGAGGACGATTTTCGCACCTAAAGCGATTGGAAGGTTCATGCTCGTTGTCATGCCGTAAGAATGGAAGTAGGGTAATGCTCCAATGATGACGTCTCTGTTTGTAAGTTCAGGGAACCATTCCATCACCTGATAGACATTCGCGACGAGGTTGAAATGGGTGAGCATTACCGCTTTAGGCAATCCAGTAGTTCCTCCCGTGTACTGGAATACCGCAACATCCTCCTTTGGATCTATCTCCGGTCTCTCCTTGGAGGGAGGATATCCCATAACATCTTTCCAGTAGAGTACCTCGGGCCTCGAATCGATCTTTACTTTGTCCTTTTTGAGTGGGTAGAGTAGGTTCAACGGGAACTTGAGAAAATCCTCGATTTTGCATATTATGACCTTCTCAATCGTTCCATCATCGAGTAAAGGCTTTAACCTTGGATACATCGGTTCGAAAGCGAACATTACTTTTGCCTCGCTATTTTCAGCGATATGCCTCAACTCCCTCTCGGTGTACAAGGGATTACATTGTACAACTGTCGAACCCGTTTTCAATGTGCCGTAGTAAACCGCTATAAAGTGGGGTGTATTTGGCATGCCCAAAATAACTCTGCCCTTCTTCACGCCATTTTTATAGAGAAAAGACGCAACTCTGTCGGCCAGTTCGTTTAGCTCGCTATAGCGGATACTTTTACCGATAAAATCGGCTGCTATTGCGTTAGGATATTTTTTCGCAGAATTCTCCAATAATTCGTAAAGCGGGATTACAGGGCACTCTATCTCAGTTCTCACTCCTTCATCGTAATTTTTAACCCAGATCTTTTCTATTTCCTCACCGGAAACTTCTCTTAAGTTCTTTCCAATAGCACTCATATCAGAATGTCAGTCTCAATAATTAAATAATTTTCCTTCTCCTTTTCCGTACGGGATTTAAAAATCCGAGATTGTAATTTATAGATTTATAATAATCGTCAATTTTACTTGCATCTTATTTAATTTACGATTAGAAATAATTTCGATTAGGCCTCTCTTGTAGTTGAAAATAATAGAAAAATTTATTTACTACTTTATCAAAAGTTTATCGTGTATTTAAAGAATAAGAAGCAACAACTATGCTCATGGAAAGAAAAAGAATCATCAAAAATTATTGAATTAATTTCCTTCCGCGATCTAAGGTTTAAAGCTGATATTGTGAGATCTGAATACATATTAAGAAAAATAATATTTAAACCAAAATTAACAGGAGTGGAGTGAATGAACTTGGGTGCAGAGGAGTATACTGCAAGGCATATAACGGTGCTTTCCGACCTTGAAGCAGTAAGAAAGAGGCCGGGGATGTATATAGGTGGCACTGGGATTAGAGGTCTGCATCATCTGCTATGGGAGGTGGTCGATAACTCAATAGACGAGGCTTTAGCCGGTTTCTGCAAAAACATAAAAGTAATCCTTCACAGAGATGGTTCAGCAACTGTCGAAGATGATGGGAGGGGAATTCCCACTGAAAAGCATGCTTCTGGAAAAAATGCGTTGGAGATCGTTTTAACAAAGTTACATGCCGGAGGAAAATTCGACAGAAAGGCATACAGAGTCTCTGGCGGCCTACATGGTGTTGGCTTGAGCGTTGTGAATGCTCTTACAGAGTGGCTTGAGGTTTGGGTGAAGAGAAACGGCAAGATCTACCACCAGCAGTACAGGAGGGGAATTCCAGAAAATGATGTTGAGATTTTGGATGACTCTAACGAAACTGGCACAACCATAAGATTCAAACCTGATGACGAAATTTTTGAGGTGACAGAATTCAGACACGACATAGTCTCTCAGAGACTTAAGGAACTTGCATTTCTTACAAAAGGGATAAAAATAGAGCTTTTGGACGAGAGGAGTGGGAAAAGAGATGTTTTCTACTCGGAAGGAGGAATGGCAGAATACATTTCAATAGTTAACAAGAATAAGAATACACTTCACGATGTTATCTATTTTGAGAATCTAAAAAATGGAATCCAGGTTGAGGTGGCGATCCAATTTACCGACTCGGATTTTGAGAATGTTCTTGCCTTTGCAAATAACATCCATACTATAGAAGGTGGAACACATATAAGCGGTTTTAGATCGGGACTCACAAGGGCGATAAACGAGTACGGTAGAAAATACGTTAAAAAATTCAAGAGTCTAACCGGACAGGACATAAGAGAGGGTCTTACCGCCATAATATCCGTTAGGTTGCCTGAACCACAGTTTGAGGGTCAAACAAAGACCAAGCTTACGAATTCAGATGTGAAAACGATTGTCGAATCGACCGTATACTTAGAAATGCTTAAGTGGCTTGAAAAACATCCAAACGAAGCGAATCTCATTATAGATAGATGCATGTTATCTTTGATGGCGAGGCAAGCGGCAAAAAGAGCGAGGGAGCTTATAAAAAGAAAGAACGATATATCCATAACGCTTCCTGGGAAGCTTGCCGATTGTTCATCTAAAGATCCAGATGAAAGAGAACTCTTTATAGTAGAGGGGGAGTCGGCGGGAGGTTCTGCAAAGCAAGCAAGGGACAGGAACTTCCAGGCGATTCTGCCTCTGAGGGGAAAAATTATTAACGTTGAGAAATCAGGATTGACGAAGGCGTTGAAAAATGAGGAGATAAAGGCGATAGCCTCCGCGATAGGGGCTGGCATAGGAAAAGATTTCGATATCACAAAATCAAGGTACAAAAGAGTTATCATAATGACAGATGCTGATGTTGATGGTTCTCACATAAGAACCTTGCTTCTAACGTTCTTTTTCAGACACATGAAGCCTTTGATAGAGAATGGTTACCTTTATATCGCTCAACCTCCGCTCTATCGGGTAAAGAAGAGAAATAAAGTTTTTTATGCTTATTCTGAAAGGGAGCTCGAAGATCTACTGAAAAGGATGGGGGATGCAGAGGTTCAGAGGTACAAGGGTCTTGGAGAGATGAATCCTGAACAGCTTTGGGAGACGACCATGAACCCAAGTACTCGAATTCTTTTGCAAGTAACTGTAGAGGAGGCTTTGCAGGCGGAAGAGCTGTTCTCAACTCTGATGGGAGAGGATGTCGAGGCAAGAAGACAGTTCATCATAGAGAATTCGAGAGAGGTAAGAAATCTGGATATCTAGGATTTTAGGTGGTTAAATGGAACTGATAAGGGAGATAAGCGAGGAATTAAAGAGCTCTTACATCGATTATGCGATGAGCGTTATCATAGGGCGAGCCTTGCCGGATGTCAGAGATGGTCTGAAACCAGTTCAGCGAAGGATACTGTATGCGATGTACGAAATGGGTTTGCTCAGCAATAGACCTTACAGAAAATGTGCAAGGATCGTTGGAGATGTACTAGGAAAATACCACCCTCATGGAGATACAGCCGTTTATGATGCCTTGGTGAGGATGGCTCAGGGTTTCAGCATGCGATATTCTTTGGTTGATGGACAAGGCAACTTCGGCAGCATAGATGGAGACGTTGCCGCGGCGATGCGATATACTGAGGCAAGATTAACGAAATTGGCAGAGGAAATTCTCGCCGACATAGAGAGGGAGACCGTCGACTTCATTCCAAACTTCGATTCAACTTTGCAGGAGCCTTCAGTTCTGCCTTCTAAGATTCCGAACCTCCTGGTTAATGGCTCAAGCGGGATAGCTGTCGGCATGGCAACGAACATGCCACCCCACAACCTAGGAGAGATCTGTAGTGCGATAGTTGAATACGTTAAGAATCCGTTGATTGGCATAACTCAGCTTTTAAAAATAGTTAAAGGTCCGGATTTTCCCACTGGCGGGATAATCGTTGGAAAAGAGGGTATAAAGCAGGTTTATACAACCGGGAAAGGCAAGTTAGTTGTTAGAGGAAGAGTCGATTTTGAGGAGAATGCAATCATCATAAAGGAGATTCCCTATCAGGTTAATAAAGCCAAACTCGTCGAGAAGATTGCGGAACTCGTTAGAGAAGGAAAGCTCGAAGAGGTAAAGGCCGTAAGGGATGAGTCGGATAGGGAAGGGATAAGAATAGTTGTAGAATTGCGTAGGGGAGATTTCGAGGCAGTTGTGAACAAGCTTTACACCTTTACGCCCTTACAAACAACCTTCGGTGTGATTAACCTTGCGATAGTGAATGGTGTACCAAAGATCCTTAATTTGAAGGAGCTGATTGAGGAGTTCGTAAACCATAGAAGGGAGGTCGTAACGAGGCGAACAAAGTATCTTCTGAGGAAGTCGGAGGAAAGATATCACATTCTCGAAGGTTTGAGGATGGCCCTTGAGAACATCGATGATGTTGTAGCACTTATAAAATCCTCTTCATCCCCTGATGAAGCCAGAAAGGGTTTAATTGAACGGTTTAATCTTTCTGAAGCACAGGCAAATGCTATCTTGCAAATGAGGTTACAAAAGCTAACAGGCCTTGAGATGGATGCAATAATTGCTGAACACAAAGAAGTTGGCCTGAAGATAAAGGAGTATAGAGAAATTCTCTCTTCACAAGAAAAGATCGATGGAATTCTGATTGAGGAGATTGAAGAGATATCAGAAAAATATGGAGATGAGAGGAAGACATCCATCGTGTCTGAGAGTGGCGAGATAAGTTTCGAGGATCTCATTTCCTATGAGGATAACCTGCTAGTGATAACCTCTCAGGGATACATAAAGCGGATGAATCTCGAAACCTTCAGAACTCAGAGGAGAGGAGGTGTCGGAGTTATAGGTGTTTCTTTAAGGCAGGAAGATGTTCCAAGATTCGTTTCGGTTTGCAATACCCATCATAAGCTCCTGTTTTTCAGCAACAGGGGTAGAGCCTACTGGATAAATACATATGAGGTACCAAAACAGGATAGAACGGGCAAGGGTGTACATCTGAAGAATTTTGTCTCATTGGGAGATGGTGAAAAGATAGTTTCTGTGGTCTCAATCCCGGAATTCAATGGAGAGGTTATTCTGCTTACCGAAGATGGATTTATAAAGAGGACAAATCTGAAAGAATTCGAAAACGCAAAAAGGGCTGGAGTGGTCGCAGGCGGTAGAATAGTGGCTGCCAGGCTTGTTAACGGAAATGAAGTGCTAATCGCAACTCGGTTAGGATTGGCGGCAAGATATCGCATAAGGGATATTCCACTCTACAGTAGAACGGCTAAGGGTGTTAAAGCCCTTAAACTTCAGAAAGGTGACGAAATCGCATGGATAACACCTGCTAATGAGGATGGTCACATTCTAACGCTTACAACAAAAGGATATGGAAAAAGAACACCCTTGGATGAATACAGGCTCACCAGAAGAGGGGCTAAGGGTGTAAAGAACATAAAGCTCTCCAGAAGAAACGGGGAAGTTATATTCTCTGAATTTGTTAAGGGGGATGAGGAGCTACTGACTCTAAGCAAAGACGGATACGCAATAAAAACAGAGGTTAAGAGTATACCAGTTCATAGTAGGAATACTGCTGGCGTTAAAGTCAGCAAAAGAGGAATTAAGTGTGCTACAATTATCTGAGTGAAATAAAATCAATAAATCATTTTGTTCTCTCTTCTTTCCCTTCCAATTTTCCCTTTCTTTTTATCTCCATTAAAGCCTTAAGCACATCACCGATTGAAAGAATTCCCACAAGAGTTGATTCGTCGTCTGTAACAGGGAGGCTTCTCACTCTATACTCTACCATCAGGTCTGCTGCATACTTGATCGGGTCTCTTGGGCTTACGGTCACGACCGCTCTTCTCATGATGTCCTTTACAGTTTTGGATTCCAAAGAGGTAACAGAAACTGGGCCTAAAGCCAGTGAGTACATTTTAATGAGGTCCATCTTGCTTATTATTCCGATAAGTCTTTTGTCTCTTACAACGGGGAAAGCATTATATTTCTTTTTGATAACCAATTTTATAACGTCCTCAACGGGGGTACTCTCACTGACCGATACAACATCTGAAGTCATGAAGTCTTTGACCAGACGTTTCTCAATTTCTTCCATGGTGTTGGCTTTTAAAAGAAAGATATATGGTTTTCGATGGTCTCATCTTGCTGGTTAAAGTATGAAGACCAAATCCAAATTTAAGAATTATTAAGTATATCGAAGATCTATCGAATACATCCAAATCTAATCAGAAACATCTAGTCCAATCGTCTTTCTATATCTCATCCCTGGAAATTCGATGCTAGATACAGCTTCGTAAGCTTTGTCTCGTGCCTCATCCAATGAT
>QMZD01000062.1 GCA_003662985.1 Archaeoglobales archaeon
GAACTCCAACGGACTCCTACCTATCAGCTCCTCCACACCGTATCCCCACAGTTCAGCCATCTTCGGATTCACATACCTGAAGACCCCATCCTGAATCAAGTATATCCCAACAAGCGACTTCTCGGCAAGCTTTCTGAACATTTCCTCTGAATCTTTCAGTTTTTCTTCCATTCTCTTTCTTTCCGTTACATCTCTGAAATTACCCTGAAAGGCAACGACTTTTCCACCCTGTTTTATAAGGCTAATATTGCCTTCCGCATACCTTCTCTCCCTGTTTTTTGTAAAAAACTCAAGTTCGAGTCCGTAAATACTTTTTCCGGCTTTAAATGCTCTGTTAAAACTCTTAAAAATGAATTCGGTGTATTCTTCTGGTATGAAATCTCTGTAGCTTCTGCCGATAACTTCCTCCTTTGAGTATCCCATAACCCTTTCAAAGGCCTTGTTTACCTCAATGAACTCTCCTTTAAGATTCGTTATTAGTATCGTATCTAGGGAGTTCTCAAAGAGCTCCCTGTATTTCTCTTCGCTTCGCATTATCTCTTCTTCTCGCCTTCTGAGTTCTCTTTCTGAGTAATAGTTTCTGTAAATTATGAAAAGGACTAGAATTACAAAAATGATAACTGCGCATATCACCAAGAAGGGAGAGGAAGAGGTTGATAACTCAAATTCCTGAGCATTTACTGGGAAAAACAGAAAGAATATGAAAAAGATGATTTTAGGTAGAATTAGGGCTTTTTTTGTTATTTTTAGATTGATCGCATCCAAAATAAAGTAATAAAGAGCATCTGTAGCTCTATCTGTGTGTATCTCTTCAACATCGCCCCTAACTAAATCCATTCGGTCCATTTATCTCATTTAATCATATAAATATATAAACTATTTTCTATATGTATAATGATGAGAAGTGATGCGGAACATGGGAGGTTCAAAAAATTAAAGAAGTTTTTTGATGGAAAAATTTCTTGATTTTAAAAAATTCAGTTATGAGTTATAAGTCAGTCAATCTCTAAAACCTCGACGACATCCAGTGGAATCCTTCCTAACCGTCTTCCAATCTCATATCTAGCTATTCTTGCTGCATGCTCCTCGTTCTCAGCGTTAAAAACCTTCATTTCAAAGAGGAGACCGACCAACGCGACTCCTGCTACCATAAATGCCGATTTAAAAGCTTCGCCACATTTCGGACATTCAACGTCGCCAACATCGATTTCGACGAAGTCTAGATCGGGGTTTAGTCTTTTTCCAGCCTCAGCAACGGCTATATTCATGGCATCCTCGATAGTTCTTGCGTTTTTCACAATCCAGCCGCCTTGTAGCCTGACAAGGTAATTCAAAGATATCACCTGCCTCAATCTACTCCAATCACCTCGGTTTACCCGAACATCTTCCTGAAAAATCCTCTTTTCTCCTTCTTCTCAGAGTTTCTTTCGGCATCACGTTTTTTATCTCTTTTATCCCTCTTGTCTTTTTTAGTTTCGCCTCTCTTTTCCCTCTTCTCACTCTTTATCACGCTGACAGAAGCGCCACCGTGTCTACTCTTCCTCACTCTGATACTGACGATGACGGGTTTTTCAAGCTCT
Source organism: Archaeoglobales archaeon (assembly GCA_003662985.1). Taxonomy (GTDB): domain Archaea; phylum Halobacteriota; class Archaeoglobi; order Archaeoglobales; family Archaeoglobaceae; genus Archaeoglobus_A. The sequence continues at coordinate 1,581 of QMZD01000062.1, forward strand.
GGACTGACAACTAAGGCTGTTCCTGGAGGTAATCTCTTTATTTCATCAACAGTTTCAGCCGTTAATCCCTCAACTCCCTTTTTTATCGCTGTCAGGTCATTGGGGTTTGTTATCCTCAGAATTATCTGGGTGTTGCACTGGCTTACAACGTTCTTATCAACTCTCGCAGGTCTTTGGCTTATTACAAGCAAACCAAGCCCAAATTTTCTACCTTCACTTGCAATGGTTCTCAGTATCTGAGTTGAAACCGTTTTGCCGAAACCTCGTTCGGGAATAAAGTTGTGGGCCTCCTCTAAAACGATCATTCCCGGAGGAACCTCACCCCTCTTCCTAAGCTCGAAGAGCATGCTGCATACTCGGGAAACAATCAAATCCTGATGTTCAGGAGGACTACCTCGCATATCCAGGACAACAGCCCTCTCTTTCTGAAGCAAAACTTCAATGGGAGTTGCATTTCTCCCAAAGAGATTTGAATCGAGGATTTTCTCGAGATGCCCAAGCAACCCAAACCTCGCATTATGTTTTAATGTTTCGACCTCCGATATAACGTCCTCGATTGTGTAATCCTTCCCCTTGAGATTTTTAATCGCCTGATATAACAAGGCTTGCTGGGTTGAGTTGGTTATTCCAGTGAGCTCTATTATTTCTTCTGGGGTGAGATTCAAGCCGTCTAGTTTTAGAACACCATCAGCTCTATCCAAGAAAGGGGAATTCGGAGGAACATAAACCCTTATTCTGCTACCATATCCTTTAGGGGAAATACCGTATACACTCATCTTTTCAATCTCGTCGGGATTGTCGTTGGGTTCTCTAAGCGAAGCGTACTCACCATGGGGATCGATTATGAACATTGGAACTCCTCTCTCGATTAGCTCCTCGATTATCACGCCTGCTGTGTAACTCTTCCCGCTTCCGGTTTTTGCAAGGATGCAGCAGTGTTTCTGCACTAGGGAGTTTGCATCCAGATTCACCTTTATATCTGTGTCCTCAATAAGGCCCAAGTAAACACCCTTCCTTTTCAGGCCTAAAACGTCCACGATTAGATCCTTGTCCGCTTTAAAAACGTTCTCACCGGGTACTAACGGAGTTTTTGGAACCCTCAAAAGTCCCTTTTCGTCTCTCTTCCCAATGACGTATGCTTTGGCGATATAGGTTTCTTTCTCAGCATCCCGCCCTTTCAACACATCGGTTTCTTTGAGGTCGGTAGTTGCAATAATGTCAAGAACTTGAGCAATAACCCACCCATCGTTGTCATTCCATACTTTAACGTAATCGGTTCTTTTTACCTCTTTAGGATCAAAGACAACGAAACTGAATTCTGTAGAACTTGCCTCACCGAAAATCCTGCCAACGAGTCCCTTCATCTTATTAGATTCTGAAATGTGGAATAAAAATCTTTTTCAAACCCCTCATAATAAAAATTGGTTTAATCTCAGTTGGGCCAAAGTTCGTTCCGATTATCGTTTTATTCTTCCTATAATCTCTCGAAGGAGCTTTGCTTTTTCCTCCTTTTCAGAAGATAGGCCTTTTAGCTCTCTTTCAAGGTAAGTTAAAGAAACCTCCCCATTAAGAACAAGGGCCATCGCCGCCCCCCTCCTTACGAGTTCACTTTCATCCTCTAATGCTTCGAGCAAGTATTTGATCCCTTTTTCGCCCATTTTACCAAGGTTCACCACCGCCTCATATCTTACATCTTCGTCCTCCTCCTTTAGCATTTCTGCGAGAACTTCAAGGATTTCATCGAAGTGAGTATCAGTTGCATCTACCTCAACCAAGGCTTTTAGAGCCTCCAGTTTGTAGTCTCCAGATCTCAAAAAGGAGATAAGCCCCTCTATCGCTCTCCCTCCGATTTTTGCCAGTGCTTTCGAGGTAGCATCCCTAATCCCTTGGTCATGGTCATTTAGTAGTTGAATCAGGGGTTCAACGGCCCCCTCATCACCTATCAATCCAAAAATCTCGGCAGCCTTCATTCTCACATCTATATCGTCTATCTGAAGGAGGGGAATGAGCTCGGGAACGGCGTCTTCTCCAATCTGAATTAAAGCTCTTGCAGCCTCAAATCTTATGAGACGATCGGATTTTAAAGCCTCAACAAGAGGTTTTACGGCCTTTGGGTCTTTTATTTTACCAAGAGAGATTGCAGCCACTCTTCTCACATCCCATGAGTCATCTCTGAGGAGGTTTATTAGAGCATCAACAGCCTCTCTCGCTCCGAGGTTTCCTAGAGAGGTTGCGGCAGCCCACCTCACTTCCCAATTTTTATCGTTTAAAGCCTCGATTAGAGGGTTGGGATCTATCCCTTCAATCTTGCCGAGGGTTATTGCAGCTCCAACCTTAATATCATCTTTTTCTTTTTTCAGAGCTTTAACTAGGGAATCTACCGCCTTTTTACCTAATCCGGCAAGGTCTTCAGATGCCCTCCACCTTTTCTCTTTATCTTTTGAGCCTAGATCTTTGATTAATGCATCCAAATCCCTTTTTGATTCGAACTCGTCCCTCATTTTGCCACCGTAAATTACTGCTATAATCACAATAAAATTGATCATATAAAAATTTTCTGCCAATTTTAAAACTCGAACCAAAAGTATTTTAGGCCATTCAGAATCTCAAAAGAAGAGGATGAAGGCCATATCCTTCGATGTCGATGGAACCATAGTGGACGGGAAATTCATGGACAGATTCTGGAACGAGCTCATTCCAAAGTATTACTCAGAAAAGCATGGGATTGATTATTCTAAGGCTCTTGAATTTGTGAAAAAATGCTATGATGAAGTTGGAGATAAAGATCTAAGGTGGTACCTTCCGGATTACTGGTTTGAGAGATTCCAGCTGGATATAGAGCTAAAAGATGTGCTAGAAGAATTCAGGGGTGAATTGAGGATATATCCCGACGCATTAGAAGTGCTTGAAAAGCTAAGAGACAAATATAGGTTAATAGCGATCTCTAACGCGGTGAGAGAAATTATGGAGTTTGAATTAGAAGATATGTCTGAATTCTTCTGGAAGACCTTTTCCTGCCCCTCCGATCTTGGAGATATAAGGAGAAAGCCCGAGATCTACATCGATGTATGCAGATCCATTAATCTCTCACCCACCCAGCTTCTTCATGTCGGGGATCATCCCTACTTCGATTTTGAAGTTCCGACAAAGGCGGGGATAAGATCGATTCTAATCGACCGTGAAGGGGTTAACGGACACATTAAGAGTCTAAGAGAACTTGAAGATTTCATTCCTCTCTAACTTTGGGTTATTCTTGGGTTTATTCCTCATCTTTGCTTTTCCCTTTTAGACCCTAGATTTAAATCGCTTTAGAACCTTTGGTCTTTTTGAGCCTAACTCTCTGATTTACTAAGGTATTCTGATGCCTTTCTCAGCTGCTCTTCGTTGCCGATTAGGTAAAGGTTGTCACCGTATTCGAGCTGGAGGGTTGCATGTGGAACGATGATTTCCCCCTTCCTCTCAATCGCAACAACTGTGGCTCCTGTCCTATTTCTCAAATCGATGTCTCTGATGTTCACACCCTCGAACTCTCTGTTCGTCATCGTAACTTTCTCTAACATGAAATCCTCTCCAACCTTGCTTATTATCTCGAAGAACGCTGCTGCTCCGTGTCTTCTGAGGATTATGGATGCCTTCTTTGCCGTATCAGAATAGGGGGAAAGAACCTGATCTGCACCAGCCCTTTTGGTGTTCTTAATTCCAGCAGGAGTTCTAGCTATTGCCATGGTGTATATATTGGGATTCAACTCCTTTGCCGTCATAATCGTAAAGGCATTGGCTGAATCTGACATACAGGCTATCAATGCCTTAGCATGTCTAATTCTAGCCCTTTCAAGGGTTTTTTCCTCTATACTATCTCCTTGGAATGCGATATAACCGTTTTCCCTGGCTACGGCAACTTTCTCGATATTCTCATCGATTATCACAATTTTATCCTTATCCATAATTTGAGATAGCTCATCCACAATTTCCTTTCCCATCACGCCATAACCACATACTATGTAATGATCTGCTACATTCTCGAGCACCTTTCTCCACCTCTCCATCCTTCTTTGAACGAGTATGGGCATAATAAGATTGATACCGTAAAAGAAAACCCCAATACCAAAAAACATTAGAACGATCGCGAGCAGTCTTCCGTAAAATGATAGTTCGTAAACTTCTCTATATCCTGTAGTAGTTATGGTTATTACGGTCATATAGAAAGAGTCGAAAAGACTCCACCCCTCAAGGATCGTAAAACCGATGGTTCCAAGAAGAACTATAAGGAGAAGAAAAATTATTGTTGTTATTACTGGTTTTTTGACGTCAGTTGGCATTCAGTTAAAAATATCAACTCTTTTGATTTAAAATTTTCTTTTGATCTCACATCAACCGTTAAATTTAACTAAACGTCGTATGTTCTAAAATAATGGTAAAGAGTGAGTTTTCCGAGGGAATATTAAGCACATTCTTAATTCTCCTTATAGTGTTTTTCATCGCAGCTATCTTCGGATACTTTTTCGCATCCCATAACCCAGAAACTGCTTCACAGTACGTTGAACGGCTTTTTGAAGGGTTCAGGTTTATTGATTTCAGCAATCCTCTGGAAGTTTTTATTATAATCTTCCTGAATAATGCCCTCAAGTCTCTTGTGTCTCTCGTAACTGGCTTTTTCTTTGGGATATTCCCACTTCTCTTCATATTCGTGAACGGGTATCTGATTGGCATGGTCACATTTACCAAAGGATCTGAGTTAGGATTCCTTAGAATTATTCTTGCTCTCCTTCCCCATGGTATTCTCGAGATCCCCGCTGTAATTCTAGCATCAGCTTATGGAATGAGGCTTGGAGGGATGTTCTACCGAAGAGTTTTCAAAGGTGAAGACGCGGATATTGCAAATGCTGTAAAATTCTTCCTCAAGAAATTTTTGAGGATAATTGTTCCAGTTCTCTTTGCAGCAGCCTTCGTTGAAACTTTTATAACGCCTACAATTGTCTTTTACTTGAATGGGCTTTTGCCAACTTGAGTTGAAACAACTTTCACATTCGGCAACGGAGGGGCAGTTGTGTTTAGCAACATCAAATAGCCAAACCAAACATGATCTGAAAGCGAATACCAATACGAAAGCTTAAAATGCGAAAGCTATTTTTAGCCTCTAGGGTTATCAAACTAGGCTTTGTTTAAACAAGGATGATTCCAAGGGTGAAAGAATGGTTCAAGAAAAAGTGAAGGTTCAAGAGAAAAGAGTAGAGAGCCTGCCACCCAAAGAAAATTTTTCAGAGTGGTATCATGAGCTCATCCAGAGGGCAGAGCTTATGGATGTGAGATATCCAGTAAAAGGGCTTTATGTGTGGTTTCCCTTTGGATTTAAACTTAGACAACTGGTTTATGGAAAATTAAGGGAGATAATGGACAGGGATCACGATGAGGTTTACTTCCCCACCCTCATTCCTGAAACGGAGCTTGGGAAGGAGGGTGAACACATCAAGGGATTTGAAGATGAAGTTTACTGGGTAACCCATGGTGGGCTTGACGAACTCGATGTAAAACTTGCTTTAAGGCCAACAAGCGAGACTGCAATGTATCCGATGTTCAAGCTCTGGATAAGAAGCCATTCTGATATGCCGCTGAGGGTTTATCAGATCGTGAACATCTTCCGATATGAAACTAAACATACGAGGCCGATGATAAGGCTTAGGGAGATAACGTCATTCAAGGAGGCACATACAGTTCATAGGAACTTTGAGGAGGCGGAAGAACAGGTAAAAATGGCGATAAACCTTTACAAGGAATTTTACGATTTTCTTGGTATTCCGTATATGGTCTTCAAAAGGCCGGAATGGGACAAGTTTCCGGGAGCGGCCTATACAATAGCCTTCGATACGATAATGCCGGATGGTAAAACGTTGCAGATCGGAACGGTCCATCATCTTGCAGATAACTTCGCTAAAACATTCGATATAAAATATGAGACTCCAGATGGGGATCACAACCTTGCTCACCAGACATGCTATGGGATATCGGAGAGGTGTGTTGCCGCGCTTATCAGCATCCATGGAGATGATCAAGGCTTGGTTCTTCCCTTCGAGGTTTCGCCGGTTCAGTTCGTGATAATACCCGTGCTTTATAAAGGCAAGGAAGAGGCGGTTATGGAAAAAGCCAAAGAAGTTGAGAGAGAGCTTAAAGAAATGGGTTACAGAGTGGTTCTGGATGACAGCGATGACAGGCCAGGCTCAAAATATTACAAGTGGGAACTCAAAGGCGCTGCAATAAGGATTGAAATAGGGCCAAAAGAGGTAGAGGAGAACGAGATAACGATTTCTTTCAGGGATGAGAAGAAGAAAAGCAGAGTAAGCATCAATGAACTTACAAAGGAGAACATAGAAAAGTGGTCAGCGGAAATGAAAATCAGAATGAGGAATAAAGTTTTTGAGGAGATGAAAGCCAGAGTTAGATACTTCGATACGCTCGATGGGATAAGGGAGTGGGTAGGAAAGGGAGTTGCTCTCGTTCATTTCTGCATGTCTGAGGATTGTGCAGAGGTAATCGAAAAAGATACCTCCGCAGGCATCCTTGGAAGCTTTGAGGAGGTTGAGGGTTGGTTTGAAGGAAAATATGAGGGAGAATGCATAGTTTGTGGAGGTAGGGGTGTGCTTTCTGCCATCTCAAAAGCTTATTGAACTAAATTTTCAGGTGATCACTTTGCCAGAGCAAAA
>QMZD01000063.1 GCA_003662985.1 Archaeoglobales archaeon
CCATCATTTCCCTAACACTTCGATTGAAGGCGACCTCCCCAATTGATTTGATGTTCTTACATATCTCCTTTAGTGTCTCCAATGCCATTCGGAAATTGATCTCATCGCTTCCCTCTTTTGACACAAAGGTCACTATTTCCCCAAGCAATCGATCCGTATCCTTTATCACCTTCTCAGACATCTTTAAATTCGATTCGCTATACGCTTTTAGCATTTCAGAGAATACGGTTTTTATCTCCTCCAACAATTCGATTAGACTTCCATTTTCGGAGACATCTCTCACGTATATAGAAAAATCCCTCAAAGAATCTGCAATCTCCTCTATGAGTTTCGTAACCATTCTTGCCCCTAAAATCATCCTTAAATCGTTCCATTTTACAGAAATTGAGAGCTCTTTTATCTTTCTATGTTGTTCCCTTAATGCTAAAAGGTAAAGTCTATCTAGATCGACCTCAAAATATTTTATCTCTTCTAGGGCGCTTGTATCTGAGGATCTGATACTCTCGATTATTCCATCTATCATGGACTCAATAATCTGGTACATCCTACGAAGCACTCCACTAAAATCGAAGTCGGGGGTGTTCATACATCTCAGAACTATTTTACCATTTTGGGCGTATATGATCTCAATTCCAATCATTGATCGTACGATTTCACTTATTTTCGTGAGAATCCTTGGAGTTATGTTCTCGTCCTCGATCACTATCTCATCCAAACCTTGAATATATATAGCATAGATGAACCTCCTAAGAAACTCCTCATCATACTGTTGCAAACCTCTGACGTTTCCTTTTATAATCTTTGAAGATTCTGAAACTTTTTTCGGAACTATGAGGATGCATTCATCCTCTACGTTAAGTACGATCTCATCTCCTTGTTCGAGATTGTTGTCTCTAATCCAACTCTTTGGTATGCTTATCATGTAGCTTGATCCACCGATGAATTGAAGTTTTCTTACATCCATATGAGTTTGTATACATTAATTGTAATTTAAATGTTTTTGTTAGATCCCCAGTCACATTTATCACAAATACAATTTCTTCTCGGAAATTTGATGGAAAGCCGATGAGTTGGATTCGGAATTAAATGAAAATTGGGAGAAATTAATAGAAATTAATGAAACTGTAGATCATAGGTGAGTTAGTGCTTTTTAAATACCAATCGCATTACCCATTACAAAACTCATCCACAAAGCTTTTATCAAAACCTTCCAGTAGCAGTTTCGATGATCATATCGAAAGACTGGAATGAAGCGAGATCTCAACTTCTCGCAAAGATTCTTGATTCGGGAAAGATGTATAAGTCCAGATTCGGGGACACTCTTAGATGTGAACCGAATTTGGTAGTCGTTGAGAAACCATCATACTTTTTCAAGTTAGAGAGGGATTTTTCTGGATGGAGATTTTGTGGGGAGAGTTATTCGAGCAGGATTGATCCTCTACTCCCAAAGGCAGCAAACAAGCTAAAATCAAGCCCTTTTACGAGAAGAGTTTCCATACCGGTTTGGAGACCCAAAGACCATTTCTGCGACAATCCACCCGCAGTTACGGAGGTAAGTCTGCTTCCAATAAATGGAGAGATCCATGCAACCGCTTTCATCCGATCACTGGATGCCTACAACTTTTTTATGTATAACGCGGACTTCATTACTCACGTTCTTGAGACGGTCAGTCTTCTCTCAGGCTTTGAAATGGGAAGCGCCGCGATGCTTCTCTCAATACCCCACATCTATACTAGGGATGTTAAGAAAGTGGAGAGGGCTGCTGGAAGTTATAGGGAGGTTTATGGACATCAAAAGCTTGCCACCCACCTAAAAGAAGATTACATCTCGACTGCTTGGCATTCAGCGATGGAAGTTGTTTTCTATCATGGTCATAAAAAAAGAACCGAATGGGGAGAGATTTTTGAGGGACAAAAGGAGAGCAAATTCGTTCACAGACTCTTCATCGAAGTAGAGAATCCATACGAGCACCAAATCCATGATAAAGCTCCATTCACAAAGAAGTATGCTATTGAATATGCCCATGACTACATGATTTATGCTAAATGTATAGACAAACCCGTCTTCGAACCAATTCTCAAAGAAGGGGAGAGTTATACGTATGCTGAGAGAGCAAGATACTGTGAGGCTGATGAGGTTATTGTCGACCAGTTTTATACCGTTCTAACAAAGCTCAAGGAGGATCCATACCGAAGAGACTGTTACATAGGAATCTCAAGACCATGGGATCTAGAGAGCGATGAACCTCCATGTTTGAGAGGTTACCAGTTTATCGGGGAAAAGGATAAACTCAACGGGATTTTTTTCATGCGGTCCAATGACATCTACGGTGCGATGCATGCTAACGCATTTGCCTTTTCAACTCTCACCCAATACGTTGCAGAGCTCACGGGATTTGAGAAACACAGGTACTACCACTTCGCGGTTGATGCTCACATTTATGCGGAATTCTTGGAGGCAGTTAAAGAAATTCTTGAGCCCGAATCGCCGAGCTACCTCTCTGAAATTTCTGGAATGTAGTTTCATCACCAGATCAAATAAGATTTTAAACCCTTTAAACAAATTCACCATATGGCCTACACCGGGCTGGCGTTAGAAGTCGACCTCTCGGAAAGAGATTTCTCTGAAGTTAACATCTCTGATAAGAAGTATGAGAAGTATGCGGGAGTTATTGGAGTAGGATATGAGTTTGCCACAAAGCTCTATAAAAAGAAAATGGATCCTTTCGGTGATCGCAATTTTGTCATTTTCTGTGCCGGTTTACTTGTTGCAACAGGTGTTCCGGCTACGAAAACAACTGTTATCACTAAAAACCCCTTGAATTCAACATTTGGTCCGGGGGTTGTAGGTGGAAGGCTTGCCCATGACATTAAAAAGGCCGGATACGATTTTATTTTATTAAGGGGCAAATCGGATGATCCTGTTGTTCTGAAAATAACCCCTCAAAATGTTGAGTTCCAGAAAGCAGGCAGACTCTGGGGAAAGGACATAGTGAAGGTAACTGAAACCCTTAAAAAGAAAGAGAAAGGTTCCGTCGTTGCCATAGGACCGGCTGGAGAAAATCTAGTTCCGATTTCCATCGCCCTCGTGGATGGAATTCATCATATAGGTAAGGGTGGTTTAGGGGCTGTTCTAGGTTCAAAGAAAGTTAAAGCGATTGTTGTTAGAGGCGACAAAAGGGAGATGACGATATTTGACAGAGAGAAATTCAAAGAGTATTCAAAAATTCTAAGAGAAAAGATTTTGGCGGATAAACTTAGGAAGATCTATTCCGAACTGGGCATAATGTCAGCTTGGGATGCGTGGGCAAAACAGGGTTATCTAACTTATAGGATGAGAAACAAGCAAGCTTCAGCAGGAATGTTGAGTGAATTTGGAGCTGAAAAATACCTTTATAGGGTAAAAAAGAGGAGTATTGGATGCTATGGATGTCCATCCCCTTGTAAGGCCGAGGTTAACATGCCTGGTGGGAGGACAACAAAAACATCAGTCTATCTCGGACTTGCGATGTCCCTGGGGATAAAATGCGGAATTCAGACGGCTGAAGAGGCCGTTGAGTGCCATGATATTGCAAATAGACTTGGAGTAGATGAACTGATTTTTTCAGAACTTTTCGATGCCTTGGTAACCTTCAAGGAGGAGGCCAAGATCTTTGAGGATGAGATCGGTTTTGAGATTTCTAGAGATGCGAAGTCTGTGAAAACACTCCTAAACCTGATAGCTTACAAAATGGGAATTGGAGAGTACCTTGCAAAGGGTATGGATGGCTTGGTTGAGCGTTTTGGAGAATGGGTAAAGGAAGAGAACGACTTCATAAAAAATATGGATTGGGTTTTCGATCCAAGGGTAAGTTTTGGGAGCGAGTCTTTCGGACAGCTAACGAATTTGCGAGGGGGTCATGAGGGTCCTGTAACGATAACGGTTTTGGAGGGAAGAAGTGAGGAAAGTCTGAGAAGATACGTGAGGAGAATAGGGGGAGACGAGGAAAAGATATTTGAAAACGGATTCAGGGCTGAGCTTTACACGCTTGCAACGGAAAACTGGTTGTGGGTGCTTAACGGGATGGGATTTTGCCGGAGAGAGAGCATAGCAAGGAATTTGGATATAACCCTGATAAAGAATCTTTTTAACACCTCAACGGGCTTTGAGTTAGAAGAAGAGGACATTATTGATGGAGCTAGAAAAGCAATAAGCTTAGCAAGGGCACTGAACTGTAAGGAGGGGTATAACTATTCTAACGATCTCCCGCCAAAGAAGTTTTTTGAGCCCCTTAAGGTAGGAAGTAGCAAGAAGGTTCTTAGGAATTATTTAACAGGGAAAGAAATCTCTGAGGGAGAAGTTTTGGAAATGCTGAGGAATTACTACTCTGAAAGGGGATGGGGAAGGGACGGTTGCCCCTAATGGATGTCATCCTTAAAGTTTTTATCTTGGTGTCTTAGCTTTGACCCTGCCTTAACTATAACCTCTCTTAGCCATTATCCTTTTATATTTTCATCTGAAGTTTGATTTGATGAAAATAAAGAGAGCGCTGCTTGAAATGCTTTTGGTAATCTCAAAAGAAAGCCATCCTCATGAGATTGTTGCACTTCTTGCTGGAAAGAAAAATATCGCTGAGGAACTGATAGTTCTCCCTTTTGAGGGTGGTATGACGAGTGCAATAATTCATACTGAAATGCTTCCGTTAGGGATGAGGATTATTGGAACCTTTCACAGCCATCCCTCTCCCAATCCAACCCCTTCTCGGGCAGATTTGGAGATGTTTTCGCGATTTGGGAAGTACCACATCATAGTTGCCTATCCCTACGATATGGAAAGCTGGAGATGTTACGACAGATACGGGAATGCTGTAAATGCCGAGGTTGTTGATTGAGGCTTAAACTAGATTAAGGATTAACCACTTCGATTGGGCAAAATTTAGGCAGAATTTAAATCCCAAAGAATTTTTATGCAGATGGGTCGGCGATTACTGGATGGTAAAAGTTGTGGCAACCGGCACATTTGAAATAATTCATCCGGGGCATCTCAGGTTTCTGAAAGAGGCAAAAGCGCTTGGTGATGAGCTTATCGTGATTGTGGCAAGGACAAAGAATGTAAGACATAAACCAAAGCCTGTTATCCCTGAGGAGCAGAGAAGAAGAGTCGTTGAGAGCATAAAATATGTTGACAAAGCCGTTCTTGGTGATGAGGATGATATATTCAAACCTATAGCTGAGATAAGGCCGGATATAATAGTTCTTGGTCACGATCAGCATTTTGATGAGAAATGGCTTGAGGAAGAGCTAAGGAAGAGGAATTTGAAGTCAAAGGTTGTAAGAATAAAGGCAAAGGAGCCGTGTGAGTTCTGCAGTTCTGCCAAAATAATTCAGGCTCTTGTAGAGAGCAGAACCGGAATAAAAATCGACTTACCGAAGCGTTGAAAACTTGTTAAAACTTTAAAAAAGTTTTAGATATCCATATCTTGGTTATTTTTCGTAAAATCTGATATATGGATAGTATTTTCCCTTTTCAAGTAGAAAGTTATCGTCCTCCGGATAGTATTTCGCAAGTTCAGACTCTTCGCCTGCAAACCTCTTAATCGATTCCAAAGAATCCCAGATGGTTATGAGAAGGAAATGTGCTACCACATCTTCGTTTCTTCGCAGGAAATGCAGTTTTTGTAAACCATCGACAGAGCCATACTCTGGTACCGCTCTATCGATTAAAAACCTCTCATACTCGTCGGCCTTCTCAATAGGAACCTTGCCATGCCACAGTCTCACAACTGCCAGAGTACCACCTCCCGTGTTTAACCTTTTCAGCACAGGTAGCCAAAAGTTTATTAAAACCTATTCTCGGTTGCAAGACCATGAAGTTTGATGAACTCCTGATGATACCCGGGCCTGTTCAGGTTCACAGCAGAATCCTGAACGCGATGGCCAGGCCTCTGATAGGCCACAGAACTCCTGAGTTTTCTGAGATAATGAAGAGGTGCACAGAAGGGCTGAGAGAGTTGTTTGGTACCAAGGAAGATGTATATATTATTACCGGCTCTGGAACAGCGGGAATGGAGGCAGCAATCTCCACCTTTTCCTCCGTTAAAAAGATAGCATGCATCGACAACGGAAAGTTTGGAGATAGGTTATGCAGAATCGCTTCTCGCTATACAGAAGTTGATGAGCTGAGATTCGAGTGGGGGAAATCGATAGAGTTAGATAAAGTCGAGAAATCGCTTGAAGAGGGGAGTGAAGCAGTGGCATTTGTTCACAACGAAACCTCAACTGGAATACTTAATCCAGCTGAAGAAATTGCCAGACTCGCGAAAAAGTATTCAGCCCTTGTGATAATGGATGGAATAACCTCTGTTGGTGGCGATGAGGTTAAAATGGATGAATGGGGAATAGACGTTGCAATTGTCGGCTCTCAGAAGTGTTTGGGAATTCCTCCGGGATTGGCGGCTGTGGCTGTGGGCGAGAAGGCGTGGGAATTTTATAATGAAAGAGCTCCGTTCTATCTTGATCTTTCTGCGTATAAGAAGAAGCTCAAGGATTGGCAGACACCGTACACTCCAGCTGTCCCCTTCTTCGTAGCTTTGGATGAGGCAATAAAGATGATTCAGGAAGAAGGGCTTGAGAGAAGGATAGAAAGGCACAGAACCTTTTCGAGGGCTGTTAGGGAGTGGGCGATTAAGGCTGGGCTTGAATTATTTCCGGAGCTAAATGAGTACAGCAACTACTCAAACACAGTTACAGCGATTAAAATGCCTGCCGAGATTACAGACAGTGAGTTAAGAGGAACCTTGAAGAAAGAATACGGGATAACGATCTCAGGAGGGCAGGAACGTCTGAAAGGGAAGATATTCCGCATTGGAACGATGGGGAACATCGGGAAAAGAGAAGTGCTTTCAACGCTCGCAGCAGTTGAAGATGTGCTGACAAGGAAAGGTGCAGCAATTCCAGCCCTGAACGCTGCCGTAGAGATTCTGCAGAATCTCTAGACTTTAGAATTTTTGGCAGTGATACCATGAGGGTTGGAATTGTCGATACAACTTTTTCAAGGGTGAACATGGGAAAGATCGCCATAGATGAGCTCAGGTCGATATGCTCGCTCCCCTATGTGAGGTATACGGTTCCGGGAATTAAAGATTTGCCTGTGGCGGCAAAGAAACTAATCGAGGAGAGGGATTGCGACATAGTGATTACTTGCGGATGGGTTGGGAGAACGGAGACGGATAAGCTTAGCTACATCATTTTAGGCGTCGGAATCCAACTCGTGCAGATTTTAACAGGTAAGCATGTTATCGATGTTACAATCCATGAGGATGAAGCGGAAACTGAGGCTGAACTCCTTAGGATTGCAGAGAACAGGGTTAGGGAGCATGTGAGAAATGCCGTTGACATGCTTTTAAAACCTGAAAAGCTGGAGAAGCTCGCTGGCACAGGGCAGAGACAGGGTTATGAGGATGTAGGAGAAATATTGAAGTGAACATTTTCGTTAGTTCTGACCGAACGGTCAATCCTTATTGAACTCTGTGCAGTTAAAGCTTTGATCTTTGGGGTTCCTTAAAAAGAATCGAAAAGAACTTGCTTGAAACCTTCTCTCCCTCTATTGAGTAACCCAGTCTCTGAAGAAATATTTTGAAATATTCTATGAAAAACCTACTGAAGTTAAGATCTGATATGTGGGTAAATATAATTTCGTAGCAATTCTTTTTTTCGTCTAGGATTATACTGCTAAACCATTTGGCAGTTTTGACATAGATTTTATCCAGTCCTTTCACAATATCTGAGATGTTTGCCTCATTTGAAACACCCTTTGGTGAGGTAAAATTTGAGAATCAGGTCAATAATCAGGCACTTACGGTATTCGACCAGTGGCAGAATGGAGAATTGAAGCCCATCTTCGTCTTTAAAGGGGTTTATCCGAATGTAGAACTTGCAAAAGAATTTAAAACAACAAAAATGGAATATCCAAAGCCTAACTGGCCGAAATAGGGGTAAAAATGGAAATTTCAACATTTTTTTACATAATTTTTTCCTCTTTACAGATTGGTTTAATCTATGCGCTTATTTCCATTGGATTTAACTTACTGTATAGTTCAACCAAGATCATAAACGTTGCTTATGGGGAGTTCATCACCATCGGTGCTTTTGTAGCCTACTGGTTGTTTGTTTTATATAATATACCCCCTCCGGTATCCATTTTCGTGGCCATAGTAATTTTGGTAGTTATGAGTATA
>QMZD01000064.1 GCA_003662985.1 Archaeoglobales archaeon
CACACCAACACTTATAAGGAGGCTTGAAACCCTTGTAAGCTCAGCTGCAGCACCGATACAGTCTCCATTTATTCCACCAAAGTTTTTGATGGAGGTGTTTGCTACGTATAAGGAGACTAAGAGTGAAAGAGATAGAAGTATTGTGATTATTGACGTGGTCAGTGATATGGTTATAATGCACACCAAGTAAACCAATGCTGAAAGGAACATCTTTCTGTTGTTCATCTTCTCCATGAAGAACTTGCCCATTCCCTCTCCAAGCGGTGTTTTTTTACTAAGCATCAGAATCATAGACATTTTTGAGTTTATCTCAGCTGAAATCAATGCCCAAAATGGTAGAATGTTCAGAGAATAAACTTGGATAATTAGGATCATAACTACGGCAAAAACACCAGCAACTCCTATATCTGGCGACTTCATAACTCGTATTTTCTCAGCCTTTTCCCCTCTGGCCATTACTCCATCGAAGAAGTCAGCCGTTCCATCGAGATGAATTATGCCTATTATCATATAAAGGCATAAAACGGAAATCACCCCTTTTAGTGGTAAACCGAAATAGATGATGAGGGAAGGGATTGCAGAGGTGACGAATCCGAGAAGGGGGAGCAGCCATATCTCTTCTCTGGCCCTCTCGATATCACCCCTGATGGGAATTCTTGAGAAGAATGAGATGAGGTTTTTCATGGCGATGGCTTGGAGACAAAAGATAAAATTTTTTTGATTTGAAATCCGTTGATTTTAAAATGTTTGAGAAGCTTGCAATACTTTCATTAGCTCTAATCCTCGATTTGGTATTCGGAGAACCAAGGAAGGAAATTCACCCTACTGTCTGGTTCGGGAAACTCATTAGCTTTTTTGATGAGAGATATAGGAGAAGGGGAAGGATCGATATAGTTATGGGGATCTTTGCCAGCATCGCTGTGATTCTCTCCGCCATATTTTTGTCCATTCTACCTGACTTTTTGCCCCATTTACCTTTCGGAATACTCTTATCCGCTTACCTGACAAAAACAACCTTTGCGATAAAAAGTCTTGAAAAGCATGTAAGGGATTCCGCAGTCCCAGACTTAAGCCTGAAGAGGGAAAAGGTCTCGCTTATTGTGAGCAGAGATACGGCTCTGCTTAAGGAAAACGAGCTCAACTCTGCTGCCATTGAGAGTTTGGCTGAGAACATAGTGGACAGCGTGATCTCACCACTTTTTTATTATCTGTTATTTGGTCTGCCGGGTGCAATGGTTTACAGAGCTATAAACACGATGGATGCTATGGTGGGTTACAAAACAGAAAAATACAAAAATTTCGGGAAGTTTGCCGCTAGATTTGACGATTTGCTCAACTTCATCCCCTCTAGAATATCCGTCCTCCTCTTTCTTCCTCTCTCCAAAAAAGTGTGGGGATACTATAGAATGGCCAAGTTCAAGTTAAACGGAGATAAACCAATCGCTGCGATGAGTGCCGTTTTGGGTGTGAAACTTGAGAAGAGAGGACACTATTCCTTCCCCGGTAGGAATCCCGAAAATGACGATATTTTCAGAGCTTTAAAGGTTTTTAGGATCATAGTTTTTGAGTGGATGGTGGTAATCTTTTTGGTTTTATTCTTCCAGCAGTGGAGTTGGAGCTAGGATTATTGATAGCGGAAAATCTTATAATATTTGAACAATTGTTCAATTATGGAAAAATTGCCAATATGCAAGGGTGGCATCGTTGGAGAATACATTGAAGAAGTAATCTCAAAGCTACCTTCTGATGAGCGCATAATTGAGCTTACAGAGTTTCTTGAGGTGTTCAGCGATGTCTCGCGTGTAAAGATACTTCTGGCCCTCTCAAAGCACGAATTGTGTACTTGCGACATCTCAGCGATAACTGGCTTGTCTATCTCAGCTGTTTCGCACCAGCTCAGGGTTCTGAGGGATAAGAAGCTTGTGAAATACAGACGGGAAGGTAGGAATGTGTATTACAGCCTAGATGACGAGCATGTTGCAACTATTCTTGACACGGCAATGGAACATATCCAGGAGAGGTGAAATGAAGAAAATGGAGAAAATGAAAAAAATGAATAAAACGAATAAAACAAAACATCATAGGTATAAGCTGAAAGGTTTGAGTTGCGCCAGCTGTGCTGTTAAAATAGAGGATGAGCTGAAAAAAGAGGAAGGTGTGAGATTTGCAGCTGTAAACTTCTCCTCATCTGAACTCATCGTTGATGCTGATGACATCGAGAGAGTGAGAGCAACAATCAAGGAAATTGAGCCAGATGTAGAAATTCTGAAAGATGGTGAAGATGGTGAAAGCGAGCTAGAAGGGAGCAAGCGTGAAATACTTCAAATCCTTGGCTCGGCAATCCTTTTCATCTTTGGGATAATTTTCGGAGAGGCGTTGCATCCATTGCATCCAACTCCCGCAGAATATGCTGTATTTCTTTCAGCATATCTACTTGCCGGCTGGAAAATCCTCTGGAAGGCGAGTAGAAACATAAAGAAAGGGAAGATTTTCGATGAGAATTTTCTCCTGAGTATAGCAACCTTGGGAGCAATTGCCATCCACGAAATGCCGGAAGCAGTAGCGGTTATGCTCTTTTTCAGGATTGGAGAGTTCCTGCAGGATCTTGCTGTAGGAAAATCACGGGGATCGATAAAGGCTCTTCTGGAAATAAAGCCAAGCTATGCTAATCTGATGATCGATGGAGAAGTAAAAAAGGTGAAGCCAGAAGAGGTTCAGGTCGGCAACCTCATTGTTGTTAAGCCTGGAGAAAAAATACCTCTGGATGGCGTGGTTGTTAGCGGCTCTTCTGCCGTTGATATATCAGCTTTAACTGGAGAATCGACGCCGAGAAGCATTGGTAAGGGGGATGAAGCTCTTTCAGGTATGATTAACCTCAGCGCTTTGCTTACCGTTAAAGTTACAAAGCCTTACAGTGATTCGGCTATTTCAAAGATCCTTAAGCTTGTTGAGGAAGCCGGTAACAGAAAGGCTAAAGCAGAACTGCTTATAACCCGTTTTGCACGCTATTATACTCCAGCAGTAATGGTGATGGCAATAGCTGTTGCAGTGCTACCACCCCTCATGTTAGCAGAATATTTCAGTCCGTGGATCTACAGAGCGCTTGTTTTGCTGGTCATCTCATGTCCTTGTGCTTTGGTTATTTCGATCCCCCTCAGCTACTTTGCCTCTATCGGAAAGGCAGCAAAGGATGGTATACTTGTTAAAGGAGCCAACTTTATCGACGTTCTCAACTCCGCTAAAATCGTAGCCTTTGACAAAACGGGAACTCTCACAAAGGGTGACTTTTCCGTTACGGAAATAGCTGCAAAAAATGGATTTAGCAAAGAAGAGGTACTGAAATTCGCTGTCCTTGCTGAAATACACTCTAATCACCCGATTGCAAGGGCTATAGTAGCTTATGCAAAGGTTGTAGGCTCAGAAAGCGTTAAAAGTTACGAAGAGAAGCCAGGAAGAGGGGTTAAAGTTGAGGTGGATGGTTATTCAATCATAGCAGGCAATGACGCCTTTATGCATGAAATGGAGATAGAGCACGATTCATGTGAGGTTGAAGGCACAGTAGTTTACGTGGCTGTAAACGGGATTTTCGCCGGGTATATAATCGTTTCAGATCAAATTAAGGAGGATGCAAAAGGGGCTGTTGATGAGCTTAAAAAACTAGGCTGCAGGGTTGTAATGGTTACGGGTGATAGCGAGGAGATCGCACAGAGAGTAGCTTCTCGTTTGGAGATAGGTGAATACTTTGCCGAGTTACTGCCCGAGGACAAGGTAAGAGTTGTGGAAAAACTTGGCAGAGTTAGTAAGGTTGCTTTTGCCGGGGATGGAATAAACGAATGCCCCTGTCATAGCCAGAGCGGATGCAGGGATAGCTATGGGAGGGCTTGGAAGCCAGGCTGCGATAGAGGTGGCTGATATTGTAATCATGGATGATATGCCATCAGAGGTGCCGAGAGTTATGAGGCTTGCAAGAAGAACTCAGCATATAGTTTGGCAGAATATAGGCTTTGCTTTGGCTGTGAAAAGCCTCTTTATAACTTTTGGGGCCTTGGGAATGGCAACTATGTGGGAGGCGGTGTTTGCAGACGTTGGAGTCACTTTAATAGCCGTTTTCAATGCTATGAGGCTGTTACGTTGATGTTACTTGAAATCATTTTGATGTGATTTAACTCTGCGATTAAACTCAATGGTTCTTTTAGCTTCAAATGAACTAAGTTTTAAAAGTACAGATCGAATTTTTCATTCATGAAACCAAAAACTGGATTGAACTCTGATTCCCTTAACCCTTTTGATCCTCTTGATCTCAAATCTCTCAAACCACTTTCCGAGCATGGAGGTAGAATAGAGGAAGGTTTTTTGGATTTCTCCATATCGATAAATCCCTATCAGCCTGATTGGAAGGAAGAAGTCTTTTTGAATGCTGAGAGGAAGTCGACAAGGTATACCTATTTTGAAGATCTTGACAAGGATTTAGGGGAGTTGGTTGATGAGGAAGTTGCTATAACAGCTGGGGCAACAGAGGGAATCTATCTCTCGTTAATCTTTCTGAAAAATCTTGGCATGGAACGCATAATTGTCCCTAACCCGACGTACTCGGAATACGAGAGGGTTTCGAGAATTTTTGGGTGCCGGATTGTTAAGGCAAAAGCAAATCCTAAAGCTTTAGCTGAGAAGGTAAGGAAAAATAGTGCAGTATTCTTCTGCAACCCCAATAACCCTGATGGAAAATATTTCAGTCCAAAAGAGCTGAAATCCTTGGTTGAAGTGGTGGAGGATAGTAATTCGATCCTGATACTTGACGAAGCTTTCATGGATTTTGTGAAGGGATTTGAATCTCCTGAAAGCGAGAATATAATCAAAATAAGAACGTTTACAAAAAGTTATGGGATGCCGGGAATTAGAGCAGGATATATCGCTGGCTTCTCGAGAGAATTTAAAGTCTTGAGAATGCCTTGGAGTATAGGTTCCATCGGATACGCTTTCATCGAGAAAGTCATTGAGGATGGTTTTGATTTTTTGAAAAACACGATGCAAAAAATCTGGAAAGAAAAGGAAAGAATTGAGAAAGTTTTGGATGTGAAAAGTGACGCAAACTACTTTTTAATGAAATTCGACGCAAATTTCCTTAAATCAAAGAAAATTCTGGTTAGAGACTGTAAATCCTTTGGACTCGATGGGTTTATCAGATTTTCTGTAAAAAGGCCTGAAGAGAATACAAGGCTTATAGAGGCCATAAGGTCTGCAGGGGCGGAATGATAAGGAAAAAATAGAGAATAATAAATAAAAGCAAAAACATAAGTCATAGCTTCTAGTCCTTAATCTCCTCCCATTTCAGGATACTTTCCTCAACAGCCTTGCTTACGGAGATTTTTATTTCCTTCCCAACTTCTGTAGCATGTCCTGCCCAGTCTTCTCTGCCTTCTCTGCAGAAAATTCCAATCGCATCGCTTGTTGTGCCAGTGGCGTTATACCTTTTGTAGACAACCTTGGCTTTTGCTTCCGTTGCAGTTATGACAGCATTAACCATCCCGTTTACACTCAGGCCCTTATCGATTATTAAGGCGATGTTTATCGTGTTTATTGTGTTTATTGTATTCCTAGAGCCAAAGTTCTTCGCTTCAGTCTCAAGATTACTCAGCCCTGCTGTTGCATAAACCTCAACGTCTCCGTATTTGGAGTGGGCAAGAACCTTGGGGATATCAACTGCTGTCATGAAACCAACAAAATCTTTAAGGCCATTTTTTACTGCAAATTCTTTGCAATCCAATCGGTAGTCTCCCGAGTAGTTCTTATCCACATACATGAAAAAGAAACCCTTGGTTTTTGAAAGACCTCCGTTATAGGGGGCGGAGGAGAGGGAGTTGAGTTCACGATCAAACCTTCTGACAAAGTTTTTAGAAATGAAGAATTCCTTCATTCTCTTGCTGTTCATCAGCTTACCTTGTCATTTCATTGCATTTTCTCCTTCAACATCGAATACAACTCCTCTACCCTGCTGACAACTTCTTCCTCTGAGAAACCCCTTTTCTTCGCAAGGTAAACGCTCCCTCCTGCACCAACTCCCTCTTTGACGTAGCCTCTCTCGTAATCCCTCAATCCCTTAAATTTAGATTTGCTGAAATCAAGCATTGCTGCGTAGTATTCTATCCCTATTTCCTCTGCTATTTCTTTGAAGGAGGAGGTTTTATCGTTCGCAACGTATTTCGTCGTGGCTATAGTGAATCTTGAGAGATTCTCTCCTAAAGCCTTCAAGGAGGCTGCAACGGCAAGCATCTGGCTTCCACCTGCCAACACAACCCTCTTTTTGAAACCCAGTGAGATACCCAAGACGGTTGCGAGCATTGGATCTCCAAATTCTGAAATGGCTATGAGTGGATCTCTTATACTCCCTTTCTCAATCCCAACCCTTTTAAAGCCCTCCTCGATCACCTCCTCCTTAAGCTTCTGGGGATTCTGTGGTGAGGCTGAACTCGTTCTCGCATCGTAGCCTAAAGCTAACAGCACAGCCTGAGCGGTGGTTGTACCTCCGGGAATACTCTCCCCAACAACAACCTCCTCGAGCCCCATTCTTTCCAGCTGAAATCCGAGCAATTTTGCTCTCTGAACGATCTCTTCAGCATTCTCCAAAGCTGGTTGCATTCTGAAATCTTTGCCAAATTTGTCTGTGATATCTACATACGGCGTTTTTGGAGGCAAAATCGAACCCCCACGAACGGGGAGAATGCTGAAACCCGCCAATTCATAACTCGCTTTGGTTATTATCGCTGGGGTGGGATGCCCCTCGGGTGTCACAGGGATAGCATCGATACTCAGAGGTTTGCCATAAAAAACGTACTCGACATCTGCTGGAGGTGTGTATTTGGTAAGTTCCGGCGATGCTCCCGCAACGGAAATCCCTGGAATCGTCGCTATCTCTGTATTTGCAATCACTATAAGCATCAAATCCGACATGTTTGATTTGAAATCAAGACAATTTAAATATTTTCTCTTTCTTTTATCTGAGTAATATTCGCTTTTTGAGAGAAAATTTTAAATATAGTGGATTATTCCTAAAATTTTATGCATAAGTTTGAAAAAGATGTTTATGCTCAGAAAAAAGAAATAATGAAAAAGCAGGAGGAGAGACTTAGAAAGACCGTAAAGCTCGCTATGAACTGTAAATTCTATAAAGAGCGTTTGAAGGGTGTCGAGATAAAGAAAGCTGAAGATCTCGAGAAAATCCCTCTTACAACAAAAGAGGACTTGAGAAAAGCGTATCCTCTTGAAATGAGCTGCGTTAACAAAAGCGAGATAGTCAGGATTCAGATGAGCGGAGGCACGACTGGGACTCCTGTCATAATTCCCTACACTAGGAGAGATGTTGAACAGTGGAAGGAAATGCTTCTTAGGGCTTTCTTCCTTGCTGGAATCGAAAAGAAGGATGTAATTCAGATAACTCCCGCTTTTGGCTTATGGAATGGTGGTTTTGGTTTTCATTTTGCTGCGGATGCGATCGATGCGTTCATAATTCCCATAGGGGCTGGAAACACGAGAAACCAGCTGAAATTCATGCGAGACTTTGGGACGACGGTTCTTTGCTCCACGGCGAGCTATCCTTTGAGGATAGCGGAGGTTGCTGAGAGTATGGGCATCGATGTGGCTGAATTGCCGCTGAAGAAAATGTTGCTTGGAGCTGAGCCATGGAGCGAGGAAATGAGGAAGAAGATTGAGGAGACTTTCGATGTTAAGTCATTCGATATTCCTGGGCTTACGGAGATGGGAGGGGTCGGAACTGTAGGCTTTGAATGTCCAGAGAGAAACGGGATTCATATATGGGAAGACAACTACATCGTCGAAATTGTCGATCCTGAGACGGGAGAGAGAGTAGAGGATGGAGAAGAAGGAGAGGTCGTTTACACCTCTATAAACAGGGAGGCAATGCCGTTGCTTAGATACAGAAGCGGCGAGATCTCCGCTATTGTATCGAGGGAGAGATGCGAGTGCGGGATAGAGCATCTAACGATAAAGAGAATTAGAGGGAGAACGGATGACACGGTGATCTACAAAGGTGTAAAGTTCTATCCTTCGGATGTGGAAAGTATCCTTTACTCCCATGGTGTCATTAACTACAAGATAGAGGCTGGAGAGAGGATAAAGATCGTTTACGAAGGCGATAGCAGTATTGTAGAAATGATTCTGGCGGACATCAAGGAATTTCTGGG
>QMZD01000065.1 GCA_003662985.1 Archaeoglobales archaeon
GAAGCTTTCTTCTTCAGCCTTTTTGGCAAAGGTAAGATACTTCCTGTTCGCCATACTCTCCCCAGCAAAAGCACTTTCAAGATTTTTTCCGATATCATTCATATCACCTTTTTACTATCATACTCTATTGTATAAAAATCTAACTATTTAGTTCGAAAAATTTACTTTTTTCCAATTTTATCGACTAAAATTTTAAACTCTTATGCGAAATGAATACCCTAAACCTTAAATGCTGCAAAACTTGAAGGGGGAGAGAACCAAATTTTCAAATTAAATGCTGGAAGCAACAGCTGAAATAACCTCGGCAATGAGCTTAGCGGCAAGGGTCTGGGTTATCCTATTGCTATCCGGGATTACCTCAACAACGTCGAAACCAACTATTCTGTCGGATAGCTCATCAATCAATTTAAGAAAATGAATCGGACTCAGTCCAAGCGGTTCGGGAGCAGAAACTCCTGGAGCAAAAGCCGGATCAAAAGCATCCATGTCAAGGGAGATGTATATCCTTTCGTAATCTTCAAGCCTTCTGAGAATCCAGTCGATGTCCCCCTCGAGAACATCCCATGCATAGTAAACCTCTATCCCCTTTTTTCTGGCGAAATCCCTCTCTTCAGCAGTCCCTGACCGAACCCCTATCTGGATTATTCTATTTACCTCACCTTTTTCGTATTTCTCATATATCCTCCTAACCGTGCACGCATGATTGAATTTGCTTCCATCAAATTCGTCCCTGAGATCGAGATGCGCATCGAAGGTGAGATAACATACGTCTTTCAAATCTCTGACACAGGCATAACTGATTGTATGCTCTCCTCCTATTGCAATCGGAAAAGCTTTGGTTTTTGAGAGAAAATGGGATGTCCTCTGAAGGATCTGATTGAAGTCCCCATCCACATTGATGTTCCCAGCATCGGAAATTTTTGGAAAGCTAAGATCGAGATCGAAATACATCGAGTAACTCTCGAGATTCCAGCTTGCCTCTCTTATCGCATTAGGGGCGAATCTCGAACCGGACCTGAAAGATTGTGTTGCATCGTATGGGATGCCAAATATTATGAATTCCGCTTTTTCTGGAGTTGAATTTGAAAGAGAGAAATAAGAATCAATGTGCATAATACTCTACTTTCTGCAACTACTTTTCTGCGATCTTCCTTTTGCCCATGGATTCAATGTAAACTATCTCATTCCCCGGCGTAACCGAATCGGCAAGTTCATCTGGAACGGAGAGTTCGAAGGTTTCATAGGTTTCCAGATCCATGAGCTGGGCTACCTTATTAACAACGCTTATAACCTGTGCCCTCTTCCTCTCCACAATCGGAATGTAAATCTTCGCGGTTACAGGCTGAACTATGCTCCGCTTCTGCTTATCGAAAATTCCAATTGCATCTATTCTGGCTTTTGCTGCACCATGCTTTCCCGGTTTGCTTACCGACATGCTCACAATCTCGCAAGGCTCATCATCTATAACGACGTATCCTCCCTCTTTAAGCTGCCTGACTTCTGCCTGAGTCTTCATAAATGATCCTCCCCCTCAGCCCTATGCATGAGCCAATTTAAATTTTTCCATCTGCCTACCCTTTGCTAAGCTTTGCCTGACTTTTTACCGAATTTTGATTTCAATTTTAATCTTAAATAGTCTCAATACTTCAATACCCCCAGATACATTTTCCAGAGCGATACTCGATTCGCAAATTTTTTCTTCTCCCCAAACTATTTTTTCTATGGATTTTATAATCATATCAGTAGGCAACGAACTCCTGAGTGGAGATATCACGAATTCAAATGCAGCATACATGGCCAAGAAGCTCGTTCACATGGGGCACAGGATTAGAAGGATTATCGTCGTTCCGGATGATGTAGATGAGATTGCGGAGGAGGTCTCCAAAGCGAGTAAGAGGGCAGACTTCGTTCTTGTAACCGGCGGCTTAGGAGCGACCCATGATGATTTAACAGCCGAAGGAGTTGCCAAAGCCTTCAATCTCGATCTGGAGGTCAACGAAGTAGCTGTCTCAATGCTCAGAAGAATCACAGATAACGAAGAAGCTATTAAAAAAGTTGCCTCCCTCCCCAAAGGCGCAGAGGTGATTCCAAACGATAGGGGGGCTGCTCCCGCATTTATAGTTAACAACGTAGCCGTTATGCCCGGAGTGCCAGTGGAAATGGAGGATACATTCGAAAAAATACTCAAGAAATTCTCCAAGGAATACTACTTCGAGGAAAGTATCAAAGTAAAAGGCCATGAAGAGGGAATCCTCAAGGAGCTAAACACGGTCGTAGAAGAATTCAGTGACATTGACATCGGTTCCTATCCAAAATCCGGCTATGTTATCATAAAATTTTCAGGAAAAGACAGAGGAAGAGTAGTGGATGCGAAGAAAAGGTTTGAAAGACTTTTAAAAATCGAGTAGAGGTTGAAGGTGTTTCCATGCCTATACTGACCAAGCCCTTTACCTTTGTAAATGTTGCCGCAAGTGTTGATGGGAAGATAAGCGATGAAAGTAGAAAACAAATAAAAATTTCAGGCAAAGAGGACTTTTTGAGGGTCGATAAGTTAAGGGCCTTTGCCGATGCAATAATGGTTGGGATCGGGACTGTCATCTCCGATAACCCCTCCCTTACGATAAAAAGTGAAGCTTTAAGGATGGAGAGAATAAGAAACGGCAAAACACCAAATCCCCTGAGAGTTGTTGTAGATAGCAGATTGAGGACTCCCTCAGATTCAAATGTTCTCAATGATGAAGCAGAAACCCTGCTTGCGACAACAGAACTTGCAGATAACGAA
Source organism: Archaeoglobales archaeon (assembly GCA_003662985.1). Taxonomy (GTDB): domain Archaea; phylum Halobacteriota; class Archaeoglobi; order Archaeoglobales; family Archaeoglobaceae; genus Archaeoglobus_A. Next base: position 2,783 of record QMZD01000065.1, read on the forward strand.
AGAAGGGCAAAATTGTCTAAGAGAGCAAGAGTTGAGGTATTCGGCAACCAGAAAGTTGATTTAAAGCAGTTGAGCCGCTTTCTCCACGACATTGGGATTGAAAGACTCATGGTCGAGGGTGGAGGGACACTCATAAATTCGATGCTAAGAGAAAAGTTGATTGACGAGCTGAACATTTACTACGGAAATATTGTGATCGGGGGGAGAACTTCTCCAACCATTGTTGACGGGAGCTCCTTTGAATTCCCGATCAAACTTGAACTCTTGAATTTTCAGAGGCTAGGAGATGGAGTTTACACAAGATGGAGGGTGCTTTACTGATCTTTGATTGAACGTCTCGACTGAAGATGAAGCCAATTTACCATTTTACACCAATTTATCGATTTTGTATTCGGAATTTAAACCAAAAAGCCTTGAGAGAAGGCTTGGTAAAAAACAGAAAAAGTTATTAGTTAGTTTTTGAAGTTTTTCTCATGGCGGTTTATGTTGTCGGCCATAAAAGTCCGGACACGGACTCAGTCTGTTCTGCTATCGCCTATGCTGAACTAAAAAAAAAGCTTGGAACTGAAGCCGTTCCGGCAAGACAGGGAGAGCTTAATCCAGAAACAAAATTCGTCTTGGAAAAATTCGGTTTTCCAGAGCCGGAACTCCTTACAGATGGTGCGGGAAAGCAGGTCATTCTCGTGGATCATAGCGAAGTTGGACAAACCCTCGACAACATAGATCAGGCAGAAATTCTCGAGATAATAGATCACCATAAGATAGGGGACATCACAACACCAAATCCGATTTTCTATCTCAACATGCCCGTTGGCTCGACTGCAACTGTTGTAAAAAAGCTATACGAAGAGAACGGTATCGAGATACCTAAAAACATAGCGGGAATTTTACTCGCATCCATTTTAAGCGATACTGTTATCCTGAAATCGGCCACAACAACGGATACTGACGTAAAGGCTGCTGAGGAGCTTGCGAAAATTGCTGGTGTGGATGACATTCAGGAACTTGGAATGGAAATGTTCAAGCAAAAGTCAGATCTCGCTGGAAAAGAGCCGAGAGAGCTCCTCTTCCGCGACTTCAAGGACTTCAACATGTCTGGGAACAAGGTTGGAATAGGACAGATCGAAGTCGTTTCCCTTTCGTTGCTGGATGAATTCAAAGATCCATTGTATGAGGAAATGAAGAAAGCGAAAGAGGAGGGAGACTACCACAGCATTTTCCTGATGCTTACAGACATAATCCAAGAGGGAACCGAGTTGCTTTCAGTAACCGACGATGCATCTGTGGTTGAGAAGGCTTTTGGCAAGAAACTTGAAGGTAAGTCAGTCTGGCTTCCAGGAGTGATGAGCAGGAAGAAGCAGGTTGTGCCCTTCTTCGAGAAGGCGTTTGCCTAAAAGCTTCAAACTTCAATTTTCTTATTTTATTACCGCTAATTAGAGTTGATTTAGTTGGGTATTAGGTAGCTGATCAGTTTTAGGTAGTTAATCAATTTAATTAACTAATCAGCGCCAATTACCAAGAAATTGATTAAGAAACGTAATTCTCATCCTCTGTCAAACCAAAACTGATATCTTGGATCATCTTAGATGTGAGACTCATAAGCAATGGATCGTCGTTGAGTATTTCCCTAATCAGCATTAGAGATGCGCCTTCCTTAAGCTCTTGGCTCTTAACACTATCAAGGAGTCTGATGAGCCTTACAGCGAGCCTGTAAATCTCAGCAAGCTTTGTATCGTCATCGGATTCTTCTTCATCTTCAAGAAGTTCGAACACTGATTCATCAATCTCCATAATTTCACCTTTGTCGAATCATTCATTCAACAATTTAAATCTTTTTCTCCTGCTCAGAAGCCTGCAAATTCGTTATTCCTTTTACTTTTCCAATAATTTCCCCAACACTTTCTCCCTCTAACTTAAGAACTGTGATACCTTTACTCCTTAGATGAGCCTTGGCACCCTCCCCGATCTTGCTAGCTACAACAGCTGTCACTCCGTTTTTCTCAAGAAGTCCTGAAATCAAAAAACCTTTTTTCTTTTCAGCATGGAGATAGGGATTCTCTACAATTCTCCTTACCTCTCTACTCTCCTCTATCTCCACTATCGTGAAATATTCCGAGCTAAAGTCCTTTTTGACTTCTTTTCCATCCTTATCCGACGGGATCGCAAGAACGAGTTTCTCCTTCAAAATTTTCACAACCGGGATGACGGAGACGACCTCCGGAAAACTGGACTTTACTCTTTCTTCGATTTCCCTCTGGATTAGATCAATAACATCAGTAGGTGTACCGGGCTTAACGCAGAAATGAACTTCGATTATCTTCGTCCTCCACGTGCCTCTGGATGCAATCATGTCAACCCTCTCAACACCTTCAATTTTTCTAACGATTTCAGAAATCTGAAAGTCGAGTTGCTCGTCGACTCTATCCATAAGAACGTCTGTCGAGTTCTTCAATATTCCAATTCCCATTTGAAGGATTATCACAGAGATTACAATAGCAATTAAACCGTCAGTCCACCAGTATCCAAATTTTACGAAAATGAAACCCATGAAAACTGCAAGCGATGCAAGCACATCAACCCTCGAATGCTTACCCTCAGCAATTAAAGCTGAAGACCTAGCCTTCCTCCCAGCAGAAATCTTGTATCTGGCGAGGAATTCATTACCCACCGCTGAGAGACCCGCTACTGCCAAAGCATAATACTCAAAATCAGGAGACATTAGGCCAATGAGTTCGTTTAGGGCTTCATAAATAATGAAAAAGGAGGAAAGGACAATTATTATTCCCACCGCCATTTCAGCCAGACTTTCAGCTTTAAAGTGTCCATATGGGTGGGTTTTGTCTGCCGGTTTCTCCGACACTCGAATGCCGATCCAGACAAAAACCGAGCCAATAACGTCAATTAGTGAGTGAACTGCGTCCGCTATAAGAGCTGTGCTTCCAACCGAGATTCCTGCCACTCCCTTAAAGAGAGTAAAGAGAAAATTCACAAAGGCTGAGACTTTACTAACCTTAACCGGATCAGATCCTACCGAATCTGCGGAGTTAATGGATTTAATGGGGTCAACAGATTTTACCGAGTTTACCATCCTTTACCTCTACCTTTCCCTCCTCCTCTGCCACCCTGACCGCCACGGCCTCCTCGACCTCCTCGGCCGCCACGACCACGTGCTGGGCCCACTCCCCCAACACCGGCATCTACCCTATGGATGTTTACGCTACCACACTTCAGACACGAAACTGGTCGACCGGTTCCAAACGGCTCCTCCCACTCATATCCACAATCGTAACACTTGAACCTTCTCATAATGTGATCACCTCCCTTTAATTTATATTTCATGCCATAAAGAATCGTTAATCCGGCTTTTCTTCGTGCTTCCCTTAATATACGGTGAAAAGTAGGTTGAGAGATCCCCATAAGCATTGCAGCCTCATTTTGATTCATTCCTTCCACATCAGCCAGCCTCAAAGCTTCCAGCTCATCAAGACTTATTTCAATCTTTTCGTCTTCGTATGCTTCTATTGGATAGTCTAGAAAAACCCTCCTTACCTTTTTTCTTCTTGGCATTAACTGAATATATATTCAATAACTTTAAAAATGTTTTGGAGAATACCAGACTAACCGACCAAACAGAGATAGTTTCCACTAAAGCGGAATTTTAAAAATCAAAAGGTTCAAGCTTCAACAAGAGGCTTATCAAGGAACTCAAGTCCCTTCTCCGTTACTTCGTAGTGATTATTCTCCTTTTTAACGAGACCGCTCAATATAAGGACTTCAAGCAACTCACGATTTTCCCTGGGTACCTCACCCGCATAAATCTTCATCAGCATATCTTCCATTTTACTCATTATTATACTTATTCTCATGATATTAATTTCTGAAACAGGTTGTATAAATAGTTTTCTCTCATAATAATTGTTACTATCATAAAAACCTTCGAAAGTGTTTTTTGTTACTTCTTGAAGCTTAAAACCATGAAGGCAGTAATAATCATGGGGTCTAAAAAGGACAGCAAATTTTGCCAGAAAATAGCCGATCACCTTTCTAGGTTTGGAATAGATTTCGAGTTCAGAACGGCTTCCGCTCACAAAACGCCATTAAAGGTGCTCGAGATAATTAAGGAATTCGAGGAAGAGGATGTCGTTTTCGTCACTGTAGCCGGGAGAAGTAACGCTTTAAGTGGCTTTGTGGATGCAAACACAGCAAGGCCCGTTATTGCTTGCCCTCCCTACAGCGATAAGTTTGCCGGGCTTGATATCCTTTCATCTCTCAGGATGCCTTCAGGCGTGGCTCCGATGGTTGTGCTAGAACCTGAAAACACCGCTTTGGCCGTTGCAAAGATCTTCGCTTTGAAGGACAAACAGATTTTGGAGGCGGTAAACGAATATCAGAGAGAGAAAAAGGAGGAGATTGGGTAATTGGGAAACTTGCTAAATTCGTCAAAATTTGTTAAAATTTGTGAAATTCATCAAACCTCATTGTATTATTCCCGATCTCAGTCCATCCTGTCTTTTTATTGCACTTGTATTTTTATCTGCTCACGGATTTTTAAATAGTCCAAAAGAAGGAAAATATTATTAAACAATTTACCAAGAGAGAACGTGGATGGGTAGCGTTAAGGATCTCACCATATTGATGAAACCAGGGGCAAAAAAGGCCGGAATAGGAACTTTCCTTTTCTCTGACCGCTATTCTGTGTTTGATTATGGCGAAATGCCCGACAAGATTGAGAACAAAGGCGCCTCACTATGTCTCGTTTCGGCGTACTTCTTTGAAGAACTTGAGAGAAGAGGCATCGACACCCATTACCTGGGCCTCGTAGAGGGTGGAAAGGTTAAGCGACTGGATGAGATTAGCAATGCGGTAAACGAGATGAAAGTTAGGCTTTTCAGGGTCATAAAACCTGTAAAGAAAAAGAAGGGGTACGACTATTCTAAATTTAAAGAGGGGTTGGTTAACTATCTCGTACCATTGGAAGTTATCTACAGAAATTTCCTTCCCAAGGGTTCAAGTGTTTTCAGAAGGCTTGACGCTGGAGAACTTTCATTGGATGAACTCGGTTTGGAAACTTACCCCACCCCCGGTACGATGCTTGAAAAACCCTTCATCGATTTCAGCACGAAACTGGAGGATGGGGACAGGTATCTGAGCGTTGAAGAGGCAAAAAGAATCTCAGGACTGGGAGAAAAATTCGATGAGCTTGTTGAAATCATAAAGCAGGTGAACGAGATTATAACAGAAAAAACATCCAAGATTGGGATAAGAAACGAAGACGGAAAGCTCGAATTTGCGGTTGATGAAAGCGGGAAGCTCGTTGTTGTGGATGC
>QMZD01000066.1 GCA_003662985.1 Archaeoglobales archaeon
CACCCTTATCTGGTTGAATGTGTTCTCTATGCCATTCCTCAAGCTGACAAACCTGTTGTATGCGTACACCAGATAGATAACCACAACAACTACCGCTATCCACACTACCGGGTTCATGTGAAATTAAGGAGGAGGGAAATAGTTAAACTTTGGGTTGGTTTAAATTTTGTGAAACCTGCATGAAGATTGGTGTGAAAGTTGCTCTGATGGACATAGAGAGGAAAATTCTCATTATCAGAACCTCGAACACGAGTAAATAAATTTACTTCGTCCATTAAAAGATCATAAGAGATAAAAGGGTAGAATCTTTAACTTAGGAATAGTAACTCATTTTCTGCCATTTTTTCTACTCTTATTATTCCAAGTTTTGTGAGTTTTATTCCATTTTCGTTTATATGAATAAGCTTTTTCCTTTCTAGTCTTCGTAAAGTTGTGGTTAGAAGTTGTAGATATTTTGGCCTAAGGGAAGACATGATTTCTTCTTTTTTGATTCTCTTTGGATAGTTAGAATACAAAAATAGCAAAAGTTCGTCAGAAAATCGTAGCTTTTCTTTCAAAATTAATATACTCCCATTCTCAAATTTCTCAACAAATGGCAATTTTTTCTCTACGAACTTATCTAAAACTTCTCTCATCTCACGTTCGTCAATTTCCTCCATAAAAAGTAAGAGTTGTGAGAAGATCCAATCAGAAGCTTCCATAACATATTTAGCATCTATAAAGTTCGGGTCTATCTCCTTAAAATGAACCACTCTCTTTTTATTTCTTAATATATAAATTGACTTTGCAATAATAGGCACCGCTAATGTTAGTATCTCGTCCTTTGCGTTTGTTTTTTGCAGATTGATCAAAATATTGAACATTTTATCAAACCTAGATTTTCTAGAAGCTATATTTGGGACATTGTAATACATCAAAATAGATTTTAGTATTACTTCAACAAATCTTCCCCCATAAATTATTGTTTTTTCAAAATCAGATAAAATGAAGGAATTTTTAATCTTATTATATTCCCTCATTAGCTCATCCAAAAGAGGTATATTTTGAAGTTTCATCACACTCACTTCGATTTAACTTTTCTAATTTGTTCTTTTAGCAATTCTTTTGCTTTATCAATGCCTGGTGGCAAAATATCCACGAATAAATACCTGCCTTTCTTTTGGATTTTAATGTATTTCCTGTACTTCGGATTGGACAGATCTCTTCTTAGATGAGAAACATCAACCCAGTTTTCTATTTTTTTAGACAGTTCTGTTAACTTGATAGGTGTTTTTCTATAAACCACCTTAAGAGGGAGTAGGAGTATCAATGAAGCCTTAAGCTGCTTTCCTCTTCCCTTTAACTCTAAGTAATTAATATCTATATCATCGTTACCAAAATCGTAGATATTTTTTAAATCCTCTAAAGAGAAACCGAGTAGCTTTTCAATATCTTTCTTTGGCGTTAAGGTGCTTTTTTTTGTATAACTAATTTTTTCTTCATTAACTAAACGATAAAATAATTTTTCAAAGTTTTCTTTAACGAATTTTTCACTTCCCTTTACTTCAATTTCAACTTCATCAATTTTTATTCTTATAGAGGATCCGAGAATTTCGCCATTTCCTGTCATTTCACTTCACCATATTTGCTTTCAAGCTCTTTCAGAATCTTTTCAATTTTTGTTGGAATTACGCGATAAGTTCCCTTCTTCTCACGTATCGAGAGTCTTTCATCTTTAATCTCTTTTAACCTGGCTGATACCTGCATCTTATCCGCTACGAAAAAATTTGAAATTTCTTGTGCGGAGAGAGAGGGACTTATAGACTCTTCCAATTTGCTAGCAATAAACCTTGCTACTAACGCTAACTTAATTTTATCTTTTAAGGTAAATTTTTCTCCAACTTCTGTAAGATCGATTTCACCAGCTTTCGTGATTCTACAATACTTCATAAGACGGTTTACATATTGTGCTATTTTTCTCTCGTCAAACACTTTTTCATCGATTATCCATTTGTTTTTGAGTTCTTCAATATCTTCTGTCTTCATGTGCTCGCCCTGTATTTTGTAGGTTGTAGGTTGTATAATGTAAATTAATGCCTTTATAAGTTTTTCGAGAATTTATATCTGTTACGAAAAGTATTCTCTGACCAAAACTTTATATTATTAAACAAGGACTCCACTTTCATGCAAGTTCTTATCAAAGAAGGCAGTACCTTTCAATCGATTACTCCAATATCTGAAAAAGAGGAAAAATGGAGATCCAAACTTTTGAATGAAAGAATATTGGAAGAGATAATTCTCCAAGATGAAAAGAGAACTATAAAAGTAAAAGCCTTTTGTGAGGAATTCGCTTTTCCAGACGGCAATTCTGTAGATTTACTTATTGTGGATGATAAATTCAGAATATATCTGTGCGAAGTTAAGATGGCTTGGAGAGGTTCAGAACGCTATGGGTTTGGACAAGCTCTGGAGTACCTCAAATCCGTTAAAACGTTTGAAAAATTTGAAGACTTCTGGGAAAAACTGCAGAATAACAAAAGTTTGAAACTCATAAACATCGGTAGAGAAAAGCTGAAGAAAAAACTGAAAAAATCATTTGGGGAGGAAAATGTGGTTTCTGTTCTGGTGATGAATGAAATCCCGCCCAAGTTTATTCCCGTAGTATATGAGATCCCCGGAAGTAGATTTTATGCTGTTGAGTTGAACTTCTTCAAGAAAGGTAATTATGAAATTGTTGCAGTAAAAAAGTATGGATGGCCAGCGGTGTTCGGTAAAAAGATCAGAAGGCCGATAACGAAGGAAAAGTTTATAGAAAATTACACCCAGTTAGGACTTCGCGATCTCGCTGAGGAAATAGTTGATGTGTTTCAAAGAGTGTGCGAGGAGAATCCTTCCTTTGTGAAAATTCGCAGAACTCCAAAATATTATTCTCTCGTCATTGGAGATCCAAAAGTGTTTTCTGTAGGATTTCATTCAACCAGAGAAACAGATGATGGAATATGGGTTGAGGTTCAACCGGATGAAAACATGAAGAGAGAATTTCTGAAACTTGAGAGAAAATTCGGGCTAAAAGTGGATATAAAGGACAAAAAAGGAACAAAATGGATAAAATTTCCAGAAGGTAAGGGAGTTTCGATATTGAGAGGAAAAATAAAAGATCTCGTTTACGAGCTCATCCGGATTTATAAAAGCCATCCAAGATGATAAACGGTAAAAATGCGAGAATACCATGCGAAATGAAAAAGTAATTTTAGAGATAATTCCTCAACCTGTTGGAATTTTGACTCCTTTGTTTATTATTTCCACAAGCAATTTCATCATCCTGTTGGTTATTCTTCGATTTTTTGTGTGATTTTCTTTTATTATTTTTATAGTTTCTTCAAGTACCTTTTTGAACTTCACTAACTCAATTTTAATCTTCTCCTTTCTTAAACTTCTTAACAAATGCTCTCTTAGTTCTCTTAACTCTTCAGGATCTCTTCCCACCCCATACACCAGAAGATAGCGCACTTTTCGGTTTTCTATAAGCCACTTGTATTGATCAACCTTGCTTAGATAATACTTCACTTTCATAAAATGTGTTTCCAACTTTTTCGTGTCAAAGTTTTTTGTAGGTCTATCTATTTTATCATTCAAGTTCTGGGTCACATTCACTATCACCGTCTCCTTCTCATTTAAAGCTATCAGATCTATATCCATGTGTCCCCTCTGCTTCTTATTTTCTTTTTCCCATATCCAAAACCATTTGTTCGTGGCTGTTATGTATCCCCGAAGCTGAAACCAAAGTGCTGTAATAGCCTCCATAGGATCTGAGGGCTCCCCATCTTCTACAGGCACTTGACAACAATCTTTAATTTCAAGCTTCATAAAAATGCTCGTGGTGAAAAATATAAATTTTTTGTGACTAACCTTTCTAAACTTTTATTTTGAAATCATCGAAAGACATAACAAATTTAAGTCCCTCTTGTTTGGGCTGATATGTCTTACTGGCTTTGTATTACCACAGCGGATAACTGGGAGGTTATCAAAAAACACAAGGTTTGGGGCGTAAGCAAAAGATACGAGAAAACGATAAGCCAAGTAAAGCCAGGAGATGTGCTAATTTTCTATGTGATGCAGACAAAGGAAAAGGATAAGGTTCTTCCGCCAAGAATTGTGGGTAAAGCTAAGGTGTCTTCTGAAGTTTTCAGAGATAGCACTAAAATATTCAAAGGCTACGGAAAAGAGCAGACATTTCCGCTCAGGGTCAAGCTTACCGACCTTAAAGAGTTTCAGAAGCCGATAAACTTCAAGGAGCTCGTTCCTAAGCTCGAGTTCATAAAGAACAAGAAGTACTGGACAGGATATTTGAGAAGGGCTATGGTGAAGTTGGATGAAAATGATGTCGAGGTGGTTATGAGTGAGTAAAGAAGAGCTTAAATTACTGGGGAAGATACTAGAAAAAGTAAAAAGTCAGTTGACGATAGAAGGGCAAAAAAGAGTTTTCGAGGACAAGAAAAAGCTAAGAAGTAGTGATTTGAAGGAACCACAAGATCCGGAGGAGTTTACAAAAAAATTTTTGGTAGAAGAAATATTCAGATTGTTCGATGTAAGAATTATCGCTCCTGAGAAACATTTTGAGATACCGGGAGGTAGAAGGGAAGTCGATTATGCGGTGGAATCTCATGGTCAAAAAATTTTGATAGAAGTAAAGCCGCTAAATGAAAATCTTTATAAAAAAGACAAAAGTGGTGCAGTAAACCAAGTTAAAGGAATTTTTACATTAGCTGAAGCCCGAGAGAATTACGATTTTGGTATTGCTACTAATGGTTTTAGGTGGATCTTTATAAACAAAGATAAACAGATTCTAGATGATTTGGACATTTTAAGGGATTTTAACAAGATAAAAGCTTACTTTGAAGGCAGACAGAAGCTATATCGGAAAAAGGAAGAAGATATCAGCAAGAAATTTTATGAAGAGTATCGAGAGCTACTTTATGGAGGAAAGAAAATACCCAAAGAAAAAAGCCTTGTAAATTCGATTTTGAATGTAGAATCTGAAGAAGAGAGGGAGGAAATTGCTCAGATCTTGATTAACAGGCTGATCTTTATTAAATTTCTCCAATCAATGGGTTTGATCAAAGAAGATGTTTTGGGTTATTTGTCAAGTCTGGAAGAGTATGAATTAAATGCCAAATTGAACCAACTGTTTTTTGAGGTTTTGAATACACCGGAAAAAAGCCGGGGACCTGTTGACCCAAAATTTAAGGATATACCCTATCTCAACGGTTCTCTATTTGGAAGAATCGGTGCTGAAAAAAGAAACCCGGATTATAAAGTGCGAGCAGATATTCTCAAAAAAGTTGTAGAGTTTCTTAACAAATTTAGATTTACTCACAGTGAGGCTCTTGAGGAGAATGGAGACTTCATAGATCCGGAGATTCTCGGATATATTTTCGAAAGAGCTATGACAGCAAGGGATAGGAAAGGAACAGGAGCGTTTTACACGCCAAGAGCAATAACAACATATATCGCTAAAAATACTGTTATTCCTTATTTAATTGAGAGGATAAACGAATATCTCAAGGCTCAGGGATCCTTAGTTAGAGTTTCTTCTCTCGAAGATGTATTCGACAAAATTCCCCCAGTAGATCTATATCACATCTGGAAAAATGTTGTAGAAAAAATTAAAGTTTGCGACAACGCATGCGGTTCAGGTGCCTTTTTGCTGGCCGTTGCTAATACGTTATTTGACATCCACAAGAGATTCCGAGAAGCCACAGGACAAACAGACAGTGATTTTGCATTGAAAAAGAGGATTTTGAAAAGCATTTATGGAGTGGACATAAACCCCAGAGCGATAGAAATAGCCCGGCTGAGGCTGTGGTTGTGGGTAGCAGAATCATTAAATCCACAGTTTGTCAAACCACTTCCAAATCTAGAGTACAATTTACGTGTAGGGAATTCCTTGGTGGGATTTATTGATTTAGAGAAACTGAAGAACATAGAAGTACCCATAAACGAGTACGGAGACACTCGCAAGTTTATGGATATTATTCAATTGTTAAAAGAAAAACTTCTAGAGTATAGAGAAGCTCATGGTAGGGAAGCTCGCAAATTAAAGAGAGATATAGAAGAGCTAAGAGGGATAATAAACACACAACTCAACAGAATATTTTATGGAGAATTGATTCAGAGGGGTATCAACATCCCGAAGGAAGAATTCATTAAATTGAAGCCCTTTCACTGGGGTTTAGAATTCTATGAAGTTTTCGATCTTGAAAAGCCAAAGGAAGAAAGGGGATTTGATATTATTGTAGGTAATCCTCCTTATGTAGCATCAGCAGGAAGAAGTGAAATAAGCATGAAAATTCGAGAGCTAGATAAAATGATCTTCAGGAAAATTTACTCTGTTGCTAAGGGCCAATTCGACCTTTATACTATCTTCATAGAAAGATCAATATTAACTTTAAAGAAAAATGGGAAATTTGGATATATTATTCCGGATGCTATCTTAGTAAGGGACAATAATTATTACATCAGGAATTTCATTATAAGAAACACATCAATAATGCAGATAATTATGGTGGGAAAATGTTTTGTTGGTGTAGAAAACAGCAATGTGATACTTCTGCTTTCACGTGGTTATTCTTCTAAGAACACATTTCTCGGACTCTATATTGATGAGGAGTATCCTAAGAATATAGAGATAATAAGCTCTTTTCCAAAATCAAGCGGTAAGGTGCACATAAATTACCTCTCTCAGGAAGACTTGAATAAACTTCAAAACAAAGAATTCCTAATAAGGGCGACACCGACAATTTTCAAAATATTTGAGTTTCTTGATGGAGTATCATATCCTCTAAGAGAATTAATTGAGATGAAGAGAGGGGAGGAATTAGGAAAACGATCGTCATTGATCTCAAAAGAAAGAAAAAACAGAGAATATCTACCGCTAATAGCGGGGGAGGATTTTGACAGATATGAACTAATAAAGATCAATAAATTTATTCATGTTAAACATATATTCAAAGACAAGAAATTCTACAAAAAAGGAAAGCTGGTGTTTAGACAAACTAGTGACAGAATACGGGGAACTTATGATAGCCTCGGGGTGATAACCCTAAAATCTGTATACAATGTTTTACCAAATGATTTAGATCCTAAATTGTTACTGTGCATACTGAATTCAAATTTATGCAGCTGGTTTTATTTACAAACTTTCGGTATTTATAGAAAAGTTTTTCCCCAGATAAATCAATCAACGTTCCGTAAAATTCCCATCAGACCCCCCCATACTCACTCTCCCTTTATCACTTTTGCTGAATATCTTCTTTTTCTGAATAAAATCAGTAAAAACCGGTCTGCTAGAGAAAAAATAAATGAGTTTATAGATAAAAATGTTATCGATTCGCTTGTCTATGAACTTTACTTCAAAGAGAGATTCTATAAGGATGGTCTTTACCCAGAACCAAAGGAGTTCCTCCTTGAAGCAGTCGCAAAACACCTCAAACCGATAAACTACGATAGGTGGGCTGAGCTTTACTGGAAGAAACAGATTGAAGGAAAGCTGAGCGAAAAGGAGGAAAGAGAACTGAAAGAACTTGAAGAAAAGAACTTGAAAACTGTGCTTGACGTTGTGAAAAAGTTGCAGAAAGACAAAGAAGTAATGAAATGGCTCCAGAAGATAAGAAGCCACGAGTGGGTGAGGGTGATTGAAGATAGTAGCTAAAATTTGGGAATATATGTTGGATTGGTATTATAAAATAGACAGCAAACAATTCATCCCAACTTCGGACGATCTCAAAGATAAAGAAGTTAAACGAATAGTTAATCGCCTGAAAGGAAAATCAGAAAAAGAAACTTTAACCAACCTTTTAGAATGGCAGGAAAAGAATATTAAGTATTGGGATGACAGAGCAGATGCTTTTATCGTATTATTGCTTCTTGCGCTTCTTTCCATCAGTTTTTATCCAATTCCTAACAGTACAAAGTTACCATTAATATTTGTTTTTGCCATGTTTTTATTAATGGATCTTTTATCCGTTGTTCCCTATATCATCTCGTTGACCATATGGATAATTATTCTGTTTTCGTTGATTTACTCGATAAATTTCTCTATTGCAAAC